>DASWYT010000044.1:0-8582 GCA_036404835.1 Alphaproteobacteria bacterium
GGTGCAAAAGAGTCGATTTTGGTGTTGGCAACGAAGTTGTCGACTAAGTTATCTGCAACTAAGAATTTTTGTCCAACATTTACTATAGAACCTTCTTGTACTGTCAAAACTTCAATCAGTCGATAGGCGATCTCCTCACCATACGCAATTGCGCGGTTACCGGGCATTGTCCATGGAGTAGTTGTCCAGATGACTATAGAAGTATTGCTATGTGCCCATCCATTCAGTTCAAAATGTTTGCTCTTGCGGATAGGAAACGCTACATAGATCGTCGGCGATGTATGTTCGTGATATTCCACTTCCGCGGCGGCCAGAGCGGTTTTCTCGACCACCGACCACATCACCGGGCGCACGCCGCGATACAACATGCCGTTCATCAGGAATTTGTGGATTTCAGCGGCAATGGCGGCTTCAGATGAAAAATTCATCGTCAGGTACGGATTGGCGAAATCGGCGGTCACGCCCCAGCGTTGCATGTCTTCTTTGTGGACCTCGACCCAGCCAGCAGCATAGTCACGGCATTCCTGACGGAATTGCAGGACAGGCACATCATCTTTGTTCTTGCCGGCGGCGCGATATTTTTCTTCGATCTTCCATTCAATCGGCAGACCGTGGCAATCCCAGCCCGGGACCATGGGTGACGCATAACCCAGCGCGTAACGTGTGCGCACGACGACATCTTTCAATGTCTTCGTCAAAGCATGACCGGCATGCAGATGGCCGTTTGCGAAAGGAGGGCCGAAATGCAGGATGAATTTCGGACGGTCTTTGGCGGCGTTTTGCAATTCGGTGAACAGGTTCATGTCCTGCCAGAGTTTCAGTGTCTCCGGCTCGCGTTCCGGCAGATTGCCGCGCATCGGGAACGTGGTTTCAGGCAGGTAGAGGGTGTCTTTATAGTCGATCGGGGCAGCAGAGCTGGTCATGGAAAAACCGTACAGGGCAACAAAAATGAATTTGGGGAGATCATAACGTGAAACGTTAAAAAATAGAATGCAGTCCGCTGACAATGGTCTAGCGGACGCTCATAATTCGCAGAATGGAGAATCGTGCGGTGTTCATATGTTTATTATACAAAATAACCCGGTTGATGCAAGCCGAAAAACCCTTATGATCTAGGCAGTTAATCCTTCACCCCCGGGTTTCCATGTTCAAAAATACATCCTCGCCTGTCTGGCCTGTCCTGCTCGCCGTGATTCTTTCTGTAGGCTTAAGCTGGTGCCTGTTTGGTCGTGCGGAAAAAGGGGCGGGGGCAGAGCATGTGGAAACGGCCTTCGAACGAATCCAGCGCACCCGCACCATCCGTTGCGGCTATTACATTTACCCGCCTGTGACGTATAAAGACGGCAATACCGGCAAGCTGTCCGGCCTGTCGGTCGATATGATGGACCGGATCGCCAAACGTGCCGATTTGAAGGTCGAATGGGTGCAAGAAGTCAATTTCGGTGACTGGCAGGAAGGATTACGCACAAAGCGTTACGATCTGGCCTGCACACCGATGTGGCCGAACACCGCGATTGGCCAGGTTGTTTATTTCACCAAGCCGTTTTTCTATTCCGGTATTTACCCGATTGGCCGTGGCAATGATAATCGTTTCAATAAGCTGGAGGATTTGAACAAGCCGAACGTGACCGTGTCCGTTCAGGAAGGTAATGACGGTTATTATCTGGCGCCGGATGTTTTTCCACAGGCAAAAAAGATTACGGTGGCGGCCAGCACCAGCGGCAATATGGTGATCCAGGATGTCGTGACGAAGAAAGCCGATTTTGTTTTGCTGGATAAGAATGCCGTGAATGAATTCAACAGTACCAACCCGGATGCGATCAAGGTTTTGGTGGATCACCCGGTCAAGATGATGCCCTTCACACTGGCGGTCGGCGTTGGTGAAGATGCATTCCTGCAATTCATCAATAATGCGACGGATGAAATGATTCTGACGGGCGAGATTGACCGTCTGGTCAAGAAATGGGTAAAAGACCCCAGCATTTACCAGCCGAATGCACCTGTCTGGATGGATTATTAAGCCAGTAATTCCTGTGCTTTGGTGCAATCTTGATGCATCTGTTTTGTCAGCGATTCCAGATCTCTGAATTTTTCTTCACCGCGAATAAAGTGATGGAAAGATACGGTCAATTCCCGGCCATACAGATCGCCATTGAAATCGAACAGATGCACTTCCAGTAACGGTGTCTCAACTGTATTCACCGTCGGGCGAATACCATAGCTGGCAACGCCTTTGATCATTTTTCCATCGTCTTCCACCGTGACGGCATAAATACCGAAACGCGGCGCAATAATCATCTCCGGCCAGGTGATGTTGGCGGTCGGATAGCCCAATGTGCGGCCCAGTTTTTCACCGGGAATGACTTTTCCAGTCACGGACCAGGTACGACCCAGTAATTTCCCGGCCAAAGCCATATCGCCATTCTGCAACGCCTGACGCACGGAGGTGGATGAATAAATCGTTTCACTTTCATTCATGACCGGGGCCAGGGCGGTGACATCAAAACCATGCGCCATCAATGTTTCGACATGACCCTGGCGGCCATGGCCGAAGACGAAATTCTGTCCGACGACGATATGCTGTGCCTTTAATCCGTCATGCAGGATTTTATCGATGAAATCCGTAGCCGATAACTGGCTGAGGGCAAAATCAAAGGGCAGGGTGATCACGCCATCAACATACGGGCCCAGCACTTTTTCTTTCGTACTGTGATCATATATCAGGAAAGGCGGGGTCTGGGGCTGGAAGAAGCGGCGCGGATGCGGGGCGAAGGTCAGGGCCAGGCAAGGGGCCTGTTTCTGTGTCGCAATCGCACGGGCCTGCGCCAATAACGCCTGATGGCCCTGATGGACACCGTCAAAATTGCCAATGGCGATCACACCGTGCTGCCAGGCCGGTTTGAAAGCATCGCCGATTGGGGTATAGTGTGTCATATCTTGCATAATTGAATAATACTGGAGAAACAGCCAATGGCCAAGTCGTCCCCCCCACCCACTAATATCGCCATTGTCGGCGCCACCAGTCTGTTGGGGCGTGATATCTTGACCCTGCTGGCCGAACAGCAATGGCGTGGCGAGATTTTGGCACTGGATGCAGGCCGTTATGGTGGTGATGAAGTCTCTTATGGCGAGGATCGCGTTTTAGCCGTGCATCCGATGGATGCGGAAGATCTGACCGGTATCGATATCGTCATCCATGCGGGTGATGCGCGCGATGCCGCCGCCGCCGCGAAAAAAGCACAAGCGGCAGGTGCCTGGCTAATCGACACAAGTGGTATCTATGCGATGGACCCATCCGTGCCGCTGGTCATGTCCGGCGTCAATGACAATCTGCTCGATGATTATGATGGGGCAAAGAAAATCATTGCTCTGCCAGGTGCTCTGGCCGGTGCCCTGAGCATTGCGCTCAATCCG
Source organism: Alphaproteobacteria bacterium (assembly GCA_036404835.1). Classification (GTDB taxonomy): domain Bacteria; phylum Pseudomonadota; class Alphaproteobacteria; order Micavibrionales; family SZUA-601; genus DASWYT01. The sequence continues at coordinate 3,415 of DASWYT010000044.1, forward strand.
TTGCACCAGCATGGCATGCTGAAACAGATTATCGTCAGCACGTATCAGTCCGTGTCCGTACATGGTCGCGCGGCACAGAATGAATTATTCAACCAGACGAAAAAAATCTTCATGGCAATGCCGATTGCGGGCGAAGTCCTGCCGAAACAACTGGCCTTCAATGCCTGGCCGATGGTCGGTGATGAACGTGATGACGGCATGACCGATGTCGAGTTCCAGACTATCTCCCAATTGAAACGCATTTTCGGCAAGGATGTCAAAGTCTCCGTCAATACGGTTATCGTGCCAGCCTTTACCGGCGATGGCATGATGGTGAATATCGATTGCGTCAATGAAATGACGGCGATCAAGGCCGCTCTGGTCATGACGGCCCAGCCGGGACTTGGTGTGATCGATCAGGGTGAGACCATGCCGACCCATGCGGATATTAATGGCGAGGATATGGTTTTTATCGCACGCCTGCGCAATGACAGCGGCTTTGAGAACGGCCTGTCTTTCTGGGCTTTGGCGGATAATCCACGCGCCGGTCTGACCATTCCGTTGCTGCGTTTACTGGGTAAATTGACGTCCCAATAATTACAGCGGCAATTCGATCTGCACGCGCAAGCCACCTTGCGGCGCATCGCTCAAGGTGATGTTGCCGCCATGGGATTGCACGATATCACGCGCGATGGCCAGCCCCAGACCGACACCGCCTGTATCTGTATTGCGTGATTCTTCCAGACGGACGAACGGACGGAACACATCATCGCGCTTATCGGCCGGAATACCCGGACCATTATCGTCGAACAGCAATTCAACCATCTCCGGGTTCTTGTTCACCGTCACCCACATTTGCGGCTTGGCTTGGCTCTTTTCATCCTTGGCATGAATAAGCGCATTGTTCAGCACATTGCCGAACAGGCGCTGGATCGCCTGGGGACGGATCTTGAGCAAAATAGGCCATTCCGGCGCGCTGTAATGCACCTCCAGGCCAATCAGTTCGCTTTGCTGGATAGAGTTTTGCAGGATGCTCAGCAGATCCGCATGGAAAGATGTCTCGCCACCGGCACCACGCGCAAAGGCCAGATATTCATCGATCATCTGGCGCATGATCTGCACGTCTTGCTGCAAATTCTGCGTTTCCGGTGAAGGCGGCATCATCGCCAGTTGCAGATTCATGCGTGTCAATGGCGTCCGCAGATCATGCGATACGCCTGCCAGCATTTCCGTCCGTTGCTGGATCTGGCGGGTGATGCGTTCACGCATCAGGATAAAGGCTTCGGCTGCCTGACGGACTTCGCGCGCGCCACCCACCTTAAAGGTGCTAACCTCATGACCCTTGCCGAATTGTTCTGCCGCAAAAGCCAGGCGCTTGATCGGACGCACCTGATTGCGCATGAACAGCAATGAGATCGTGAACAGGATAAAACCGGCCCCGATCATCCAGAGCAGGAAAATATAGGTCGTAGTGCTGAACAGGCGCTTGCGTGGCGCTTCGATGATCAAGACACTTTTCTTCAGCTTGATGGTAAAGCGGACATTTCCCCTGTCCAATTGTCCCGGGCTGATATTGAAGGGACGAGACAGGCGGTTTTCCAGGGCATCTTTTACACTGTGGCGCAGGCCCGGCAGGCCTTTTAGTTTATTGCGGGCCTGCATGAAATTCATGCCTTGCATATTGGCAATCTGCAAATCGAAACTTTGTTCGAAGTTATGTTTTTGCCAGGCGGCCAGTTCACCATCCTGATTATCGATCGTATCGGCCACAGCTTTAATCTCGCCAGCCAGAGAGATCGACAGACGGTCGGTGGTGGTACTCCAGTGGCGGTCAAAGAAAACGAATGTGCCGATGATCAATGTCAGCAACAGCGGCATGGCCATGATCAGCAGGGAACGGCCGAACAGACTGGCGGGAACAAGGCGTTTTATTTTCATGCGGCACCTGGCGTATCGGGGCGCAGCACATAGCCTTCGCCGCGCACGGTTTGAATATAACGCGGACGTTTGACATCCGGCTCAATTTTCTGGCGTAAACGGGCCACCTGGACATCGATTGTGCGCTCATTGCCATCAAGACCTAATTGTGCCGCCAGATCATAACGGTTGATCGGCTGGCCGATATGTGCAATCAGCACAGACAGCAGATTGCTCTCGACATTGCTCAGGGAAATTGATTCAGCACCATCGACCAATAATTGCCGTGTCGCATCCCATTGCCAGCGGCCGAATTGCAAAATCTCGGCATTATTTTTGCGGGTGCGGCGGATCAGGCTTTGGATACGCAGCAACAATTCTTTCGGTTCGAACGGTTTGACCATATAATCATCGGCCCCGGTTTCAAGACCGGCAATGCGGTCTTCCGCTTCACCTTTGGCGGTCAGGAAAATGATCGGCGTATCCATATTCTGAGTGCGCCATGACGTGGCCAGGGAGAAACCGGTCTCGCGCGGCATCATCACATCCAGTACGACAACATCGAATGCAAAATAACCGATTTTGGCCCGGGCATCGGCCGCATCCTGGGCCGTCAGCACGACACAGCCTTGTTGCTGCAGATAACGGCCGGTCAGGTCGCGGATGCCTTTATCATCATCCACCACCAGGACATGCGGGGCATGCAGGGCGTTCAGCGGCTCGTTTTTGGTGGTTGCGGACTGAGTCATTCTTCCCCTAGAATAGGGCATAAATCGAAAATACGAAAGGATTCAATATGGCCGGGAATGTGCCTTATTTTCACGACCGCGACGGTGTGATCTGGATGGATGGCCAGATGGTTGACTGGCGGGCGGCCAATATTCACGTCCTGACCCATGGTTTGCATTATGGCAGTGCCGTTTTCGAGGGCTTGCGCGCCTATGACGGCAAGATCTTTAAATTAAAGGAACATACGGAACGTCTGTTCAAATCCGCCGACATTCTGGACATGGAAATCCCGTTTACCATGGACGAGATCAATGCGGCCTGTGAAGCCGCCATCAAAGAGAACAAGATCACCAACGGTTATCTGCGCCCTGTTGTCTGGCGCGGTTCCGAGCAGATGGGTATTGCTGCCCCGGGCGCGCGTATTCGTGCTGCTGTTGCTGCCTGGGAATGGCCGAGCTATTTCGATGCGCGCGATACGGGCATTGTCCTGAAAACCGGTCCATGGAAACGCCCGCCACCGGAATGCGCCCCATGCCAAGCCAAGGCGGCCGGTTTGTATATGATCGGCACTTTGTCCAAACATATGGTCGATAAACAAGGTGCGAATGAAGCGCTGATGCTCGATTGGCGCGGCCAGGTGACAGAAGCCACATCGTCAAATATTTTCCTGATGTATGATGGCGAGGTGCATACGCCGATTCCCGATTGTTTCCTCAACGGTATCACCCGCCAGACGGTCATAAAGCTGGCCAAAGATGCCGGTCTGAAAGTCATCGAACGCGCCATCTGGCCCGACGAACTGGCTAAAGCCGATGAAGTCTTTTTGACGGGAACCGCTGTGGAAGTCACCCCGGTCCGCCAGATCGACGATAATCACTACACAGTCGGCCCAATCACCAAGAAACTGCGCGATGCATACGAGGCATTAGTGCGGGCATAAAATTATGGAGGATGCATGTCTGATCTAACCCGAACAATTGCTTTTGCAGCTCTGATGATGGGCGGCCTGGCTTTGGTCAAGATTGAATATGCATCCCCATCTTCTTCTGCTCAGGTCAAACCAAGCCTGTATGATGAAGTTCTGAAACGTGGTTCAATCCGCTGCGGTTATACACCTTATTCAGTTGGTCTGCAGAAAGATCCGAATACAAAGATTATATCCGGCATCTATGTGGATGTGATCAACAGTATCGCCAAAAATCTGGAGCTCAAAGTTGAATGGGTTGAAGAGGTGGGCTGGGGCCAGCAGGTCGAAGGCCTGAAATTGCATCGCTACGACATGATCTGTTCACCTGTATCACTGACGATGACACGCGCACGTGCGGCAGATTTTTCTATCCCGCTTTATTACAGTCCGGTGCATATCTGGGGTAAAAATGGTGTAACCCAGGCAGATGCACAATGGAAAACGCATCTCAATGCGCCAACCATCAAAATTGCGACACTGGATGGTGAGCAAACACAGACTTTGGCCAAGAGTTTCTTCCCGCAGGCACAACAAATTGCCCTGCCACAAAGTGCGTCCTTTGCCGAATTGCTGACCCAGGTGACAAGCGGTAAGGCAGACTATGTCTTCGCGGAACCATTTGCTGTCTTTGAGTATATGGAGACGAATCCAAAAAGCTTTACCCGCGTGACATCGGATGAACCGATGGCTGTCGTGCCGAATATCTTTTTACTGCCGGCCCAAGAAGTAGCCTTTCAGCGTCTGATCGATAATTCACTGCGCTATCTGATCAATACCGGTGAACTTAATCTGATCATCGATAAATACGAGACTTACCCGGGCAGTTATGTGCGGGTAAAACCGGGCGATTTCTAGGCCATAAAAAAGCCCCGCATTGCGGGGCTTTTTCGTATGAGAATGATCTTTATTTGCCCAGCTTCACGGCGACGAAGCGGAGGTTGCCTTCGGAATTGACCAGCAACAGGACGGATGGTTTCTTGTCGGCTTTGGCCGTTTCCAGGGCGCCGTTGAAATCATCAACGGTTTTGATGGTGCGCTGGTTGATCTCCATGATCACATCGCCCGGACGAATGCCTTTTGTCGCGGCATCGCTGTTATTGGCGATTTGTATGACCACCACACCGCTATTGACTGATTGCTGGATACCGAAACGCTGTTTCAGTTGCGCGGACAACGGCGAAACGGTCAGCTGCAGGCTGGACATTTTCTGAGGTGTCTGCGGCTCGGTTTTTTGTGGGCCTTGCGGGTTTTCATTATCGGCGAGCAGGCCGTTTTCTTCCGCTTTTTCCAGCTGACCGATCGTGGCTTTGATCTCCAGTGTATTGCCCTGGCGCCAGACTTTGACCGGAACCACTTTGCCGATTTCTGTATCAGCCACGATACGCGGCAGGCGGCGCATCGCGTCGACACCTTTGCCATCGAAATCGAGGATCACATCACCTGCTTTCAGGCCTGCAGCGGCAGCAGGGCCTTTTGGCGTGACGGAAGCAACCAATGCACCCTGTGTCGATTTCAGGCCCAACGTATCAGCGATATCCTGTGTAACATCCTGGATGCGGACACCCAGCCAGCCACG
>DASWYT010000045.1:0-3140 GCA_036404835.1 Alphaproteobacteria bacterium
CGGCCGTAATTCTCATCACGGAAATGCGCGTAATTGAGTTGCTGATAGCTGGTATCCACGGTCGGCACGATGGCGATTTTCGGTGCATAGTCACGCGCGAAATCAAGGAATCGGGTAACGCCTTCCGCTTTCTGGAACCAGATATCCGTATCGGACCACATGTAAACATCATAGCCCGGGAAAATCTTCGGCAGGAACGGACGAATAACCTGGGACTTGTTATAATTTTTGAAATAAGGCGGCAGGCTTTCGAAGACTCGTATGTCGTCATAAGGTTTGATGATGACGTTGCGGTCACGCAACCATTGGCGTTCATGCTCTTCCAGGCCGATATCGATAAAGCAGATATCCAGATGATAAGCGCTGAAATCATGATCGCGCAGCGATAAAACCGTGCCTTTGGCCAGGGCAAAAAACGCACTGTCACAGCATAAAATAAGGGCATTCTTCGTCATGCCCCGATTAAAGAGCAAAGTTTTTAACAGCCCCTTAAACCGGCGCACGCCAAGAGATTCGCATCAATGCGCGGGATACAGGGATAAAACTAGAAAAGAATAAAGAGAAAATGGCGCACCCGAAGAGACTCGAACTCCTAACCTTCTGATCCGTAGTCAGATGCTCTATCCGTTGAGCTACGGGTGCGCTATAAACCAAGCCTTGCGGCGAAGCGAAGCAGACACTAGTCGCTTCTGACTAAAAGAGCAAGCCCTTTTCTGAAAATTTTAATAAATTCCCTCTTGCTCCGGTCATTTATTCAGTTTAAGGTCGCTTTTAGTTCCAATAAGGGCCGGATCCTCTTGCCTTTTCGACAGCCTTGCTTTAAGGGAAATCCAATGATTTCACCACGGTATATATCGCTCATGACTCGTATCCAACGTTATTGCCTCTTATCCGCCGTTACGCTCAGCCTGGCTGCCTGTAGCTCCTGGAGCAAGGCCGATCCAGCCCAGCCTGTAAACACGGGGAACCGTCAGTCACTCGCTGCCATCAGCACGACGAACAATGTCGCCCCTGTCACAACAGCCGCTCCGGCCTCTAACAAAATCCCATCGAGCTTTGGTCCGGCTGCCAGCCGCCAAACCATCGTTGGCCGCAAAGTTGCTCAACTCCGCAGCGACCAGCAAAAAATCCAAAGCTTCGTCGATCGTTTCGATACACAGCTGCATGACATCCAGGGCAAGACCGAAAGCAATGCCCAGGCTTATTACGCATCCATCGCCGGCATCAATGCGAAGCTGCAGGGTGGCACAACCCCGGGTAACCCGATTCTGGTTGAGCAATCCCAATCCGCTCAAACGAAACTGGATGCGATCTCTGCTGATATCGCCACGCTGAACGTTTTGGCGAATGATATTTCATCCAACGCATCCGTTGCGTCTTACCTGCTGGAATCGGTTCGTGCCACATACGGCCTGTCCGGTGCCGTTGATGAAGATCACGAACAACTGACTAAGCTGGAAGATGACGTCAACCGTATGGTTGTGCAGATCGACCGCCAGCTGACCCAGGTCAACAGCGACATCAACCGTCGTACATCCTACCTGTCTTCCGAGCGTCGTAACCTGCAGACCCTCGCCCTGGCGATTGCCAATGGTGAGATGTATGGCCAGTCCCTCGCCAACCGTGCCTTCTTCAGCCCCGCTGCTGCTCTGCCAGGCGATCCTGACCTGACGGCTGCCCAGAACGCTCCACAGGGCGGCTACAGCACAACCAAGCCGCTGGTAATGATCCGCTTTGACCGTCCGAACGTGGATTACGACCAGGCCGTCTACCTGGCCGCTTCCGAGGCTCTGCAGCGCTACCCGAACGTTGGTTTCGAGATTGTGGCTGTCGCCCCGGCAAACGGCAACCCGGCCCAGTCTTCCCTGGCTACCTCTGACGCCCAGTCCAATGCCGAGGCTATCCAGCGCAGCATGATCCAGATGGGTATCCCTGGTAACCGCATCAAGCTGTCCTCAACCCGCAGCCCGATGGCACGCACCCCGGAAGTTCACATCTTCCTGCGTTAAAAGGTTAAAATATTAAGGATTATGGCGCTTTTCGCTTGACTTTAACCAGTCCGGGCGCCATAGTCCCACCTGCTAATTCTTAATTGATGGATAGAATCAAATGGCCAAGAAAACCAACATCGTGATGGTCCGCCTCGAAAGCACCGCTGACACAGGCACCTTCTACGTGTCCAAGCGTAACCCACGCAACACAACTGAAAAACTGAAGTTGAAGAAATTCGACCGTTACGCCATTCACCCAGAGACCGGCGCCCAGGGCGCTCACGTCCTGTTTGAAGAGAAACGTAACAAGTTCAAATAAGCCTCACCGCTTATCTGCAGAATTCAAAAGCCGGGTTTATCCCGGCTTTTTTATTGTCTTATTTCTGTTGTCATTCCAGAAATTGCCAAAGGCAAGTGTCTGGAATCTCTCTTTCATGCTGTATTTCTAAAATTTTGGAATGACGACGATATAAAATCAAAAAAAATTCCAACCATGCATAAAAATAAAACCCTGATCTGATCATTTAAACACTGGATTATTCCAGCTTTTTTATATGTTGCACATGCACTTGTGTGTGGTGTGATTTTCTATTATAGGTTGGCGCAAATCTGAGGTAGCGCAACATGATATCGATTGAGAATCACAAGAGAATCCTATTGGCCCTAGGCGTTTCCTGCATGGTTGGCTTGTTTATCATCACGCAGGAAATCGGCAAGTTTAACACCGGTGCTGATGAAATCGCCAAACAAGGCGCTCGCTTATTCCTCGCTTTCGTCTCTTATCCACTCTTATGGGCTGTGTGCCTTTATGGCATGCCACGCGGCTTTGCAGCGACCATCAAAGGCAATGCTGATGGTGACACTATCACCCTGCTCTTCCTGTCCTTCACGGCCTTTGTCGGCCTGAATGCGACGATGCATTATATCTATGCCTAATAAGATAAAGAATGCCGGGTTATCCCGGCTTTTTTGTACATCTCGTTAATATATTGACATAAAACATAAATTATATTACACTTCCCCTTATTACAAATAACGGGGGAAGATATGACAGATGTATTTCATTTAGACATACGCCGGCAAAAGCTGAACGATTTCTATGGCGCGGCAGATAATGAAGACGCCCAGAAAGCATATGAGACAGCCTAC
>DASWYT010000046.1:0-9274 GCA_036404835.1 Alphaproteobacteria bacterium
TGGTATTTTTCAAAATGATACATTGCGGGTCGTTCTGGATATTACCCAGCCGGTTCAAATCGTTAAAACCGAGACGCGCGCGGTGGGCAGCGCCTATCGCTATATCATTCATCTGAAACCGACGGATGCGCGGCAGTTTAACCAGTCCCTGAACCGGGTGGTGCAGCCGGTTACACCACCGGTGACCAGCACGCTGCCTTTGCCGAACGACCAGCCAGTCGGGACGGTGACCACCCGTGTCACGGAAACGGTAACGACGAAGATCGAGGCTCCGGTTCAAGTTCAGGTCCAGCAGCCTGTGGCCCTCAAGAAACTGATTGTCATCGATGCCGGGCATGGCGGGGTGGATCCCGGGGCGATTGCCACGAATGGCATCTATGAGAAGAACATTACCTTAAGCGTCGCGCGGGCCTTGCGGGACCGGTTGGAAGCGTCCGGTCGTTACCGGGTGAAGATGACCCGCGACAGCGATATTTTCATCAAATTGCAGGACCGCGTGAAGATTGCGCGTCAGGCCAAAGGCGATCTGTTCATCTCGCTCCACGCCGATACGATTGGCCGCCCGGCGGTGATGGGATCGTCCGTTTACACCTTATCGAACCAGGCTTCCGACGCCGAAGCGGCCCGTCTGGCGGAGCGTGAGAACCAGGTGGATGCGCTGGTCGGCGGGGTTGATCTGGGGACCCAGGACAAGGAAGTCGCTGATATCCTGTTGGATCTGGTAGTGCGCGATAATATGAACCAGTCGAAAATCCTGGCAGATACGGTTGTCACCAATCTGCGCCGTGGCGGGGTGCAAACCCTGGCCGGATCACACCGTTTTGCCGGTTTTGCCGTGCTGAAGGCCCCCGATATCCCATCGATCCTGATCGAAATGGGCTATCTGTCCAACCGGACCGAGGCCCAATTGCTGAATACCCCGGCCCACCGTGAACGCATCGCCCGGGCGGTCATGAGCAGTGTCGACAATTATTTTAATGAAACCTCGAAAAAGACTGAATTTTAACCCGCGGCAGAGGCTTGTCATCCGGGGGCTCTGGCCATAAAGTAAACGGGACTTTACAGGCTTTTACCGGCACCACAGGAATCTGCACATGACGCGCCCTTTACAGCTTTTGACTTTGTTATCTTTGACGACAGCCTTGCTGTCCGCCGCGCCAGCCCAGGCCGGTTTCGAGTTTGTTTCAAAAGCTGCTCCAAAGCCTGCCGCCCCGGTGGCGAAGCCGGTCCCGGCAATGGTTCCCGTGACCAACATGGCGCCGGAAGAAGATGAATCGATTGTCCCGACACCGATCTGGACACCACGCGCCCCGGCTCCGGTCGCGGCCATTCCGCTGACACCGATTGTCAGCAGCTCTGACTCCTTTGAAATGATCGATGCGCCCTTGCTGCCGGATCTCGAAGGTGCGGTGATGAGCAAGCCTGTCGATGCGCCAATCCGCGAGACACTGGCCACACAATCCGCGAGCAACCCGGTCTCTGCCGCACCGGCTCCGGTCAGCGCGGTTAATCGCAACGATGTATTGTGGGATAAGCCACCGGCGGATATTGTCAAACCAGCTGGTCTGCCATTGCCGGAAGAGATCGTCGATACAAGACAGGCCGCGGCACCAGAGCCGATTGTCGAAACCATTTTGGAAACACCACAGGCACCGGTTGCCATGGCTCCGGCAGATGATGCTGTGGTCGAAGGTTTCGGTTCCGGCTTGCCGATGGTAATGGCGTTGCGCCAGATCGTCCCGGCCCATTACCGTTTCTCCTTTGGTCCGAATGTCGATCCGGGTCAGCGCATCAGCTGGCAGGGTGGCAAGAAATGGTCTGAAATCGTTGCCGACGTCGCACAGAAGAACGGCCTGCAATCCGAGATTGCCGGTAACGTTGTGGCCATCCGCCGCGCGGGTACACCAGGCATGGCCAGCGTCGCCAGCAACAATATGATGGAAGATGTCGTGATGAACACAGCGGCCGTGACACCGCCGCCGGCTCCGCTGCCACCGCCAATGCCAGTGCAGAAACGCACGATCCTGAGCAGCACGACATTGTCCGACACCAATGCCAAGCCACTGCCGATTATCGCGCAGGCGAGTATGCCATCGGAAAAAGCACCAGTGTCCCTGTTGGCCAGTGATAAGCCGATTGAAGATATCGATGACACGATGCCGGTTGTTGATAAAGCGATTGCTGTATCAAAAACAGATACAACCTTGCCGACACCGGCAATGTCCGACAATCTGCCGCCGATCACTGATGAAACGAACATCGTGGCAACAGCTCTGCCAGCGATGGATCTTGCACCGAAACATGACCTCAAGAAAGCAGATGTCAGTGTCAGCAGCGATCTGACGGTGAAACAGGAATGGATCGGCCGCAGCGGCATGACCTTGCGTTCCGTCCTGCAGGAATGGTCGAAACAGGCCAATGTCTCCCTGGTCTGGTCAAGCGATTTCGATTACCCGCTGCAAACCGATATCCGCATTGAGGGAACATACCCGGATGCGATCCGTACCTTGCTGGCCGGTTTTGGCAAAGCACAACCGAAACCAACCGGTCGCCTGCATAAGAACTCCGGTGTCGGTGCACAGCCTGTCCTGATTATCGACACGCCGCGCCTGATCAATAACGGATAATTATCCTGATGCGTGGGACGCTGGAACAAATCCTGCAGAAATTCGGCGTCGATTATGTGCTGCGGCCTTATGAAACAATGCCGTTCGACTATTTCAATGCAGATAAGGGCTTCGATGTGATGGCCGAGATAGCCTTGTCCGGTGACAAGCAAACCATCTCCGCCGCCATCCAGCATATCGAGCATACAGCCGATGGCGATATGAAGATCAAACAGATCTATCAGTTCATGGCGATGCAGGATGGTGCAGATAAATTATACATGCCCAAACAATTGCGCATTCTCGACAAGAACATGGTCGATAGACTGAACTGGTTCGATGGTGGCTGCCGTTTCTTCAAGCAATGCACCGCCCTGATCAAAAAAGGCACGGCTCCTGATTTTGAAGCGATTTATAAGGCCACTTTTGGCGAGGCGGCCAAAGACGGTGCCGGCGAAGCCTTCTCGGGCGGTTCCGGTTCACGCAACCTGAAAAACGACAAACCCGTCCCGCCACCGCCAAAACCGCCGGGCAAGTTGTAAATTATTTCTGTTTCACGTCGTCGAACATGCCGTCCGGCAATTCCACGACAATCTTTTTATCCTTGATCGAGACGAACGGGACATTCTGTTTCGTAAACAGCAGCAATTCCGTTTGCGTCGGTTCGCGGTCGGTAAATTCGATCATCAGCGCATCACTGTGTCCCAGTTCGGCAACACTGCGGACGATGCCGATTGTCTGGCCATCCGTATTTTCAACAGTCAGACCGACCAGGTCGCGGTGATAGAATTCATCTTCTGCGGTCGCCGGTAATTTGCTGGCTGGTAAGAACAGTTTGATGCCGCGCAGGGCTTCGGCCTGGGTACGGTCGGTCACGTTTTTCAGACGGCAGATAAAATCCTTATCCTTTGTCCCGTGCAGCGTAAAGGCGAATTGCTGTTCGCCTGTGACGTCCTGTAAGGCACCATAAGCGGTCAGGCTGTCCGGCTTACCGGAATAGGCATGCACCGTCACAGCCCCCTGCAAACCCTGTGCAGCACGGATAAAACCAATCGGGATAAGTTCTTCGGACATATTTATACTCTCTTGTGTGTTGCCTGTATCATAACCTAAGCAGCTTTGATCGCAATCACATACTATTACAGTGAATTCGGTGCTAATTCGAGGGTTTCTTCCTCAGTCTCTTCCTGGGCTTCGCCGCAGCGGCGCAGGGCGTAGGCGGCGACGAACGGACCGATTGTCTCGAACATGGCAATCATCGCAAAGACGATGGCGGTAATGCGGGAACCCATCTCCGGAACCAGATGAGACGTTGTGGCGACCAAGCCGATAGCCATACCCGCCATCGGGATCAGCAACAGGCCGGTTGAGAAGGATTGGACCGCCGTGCTTTTCGTGATGCGCATGACCGAGAAAATACCGATCATCTTGGCAAGGCTGCGGACAGCAACCAGCAATACCGCCACCAGTCCGGCTTTGAGCATATGTTTCGGATCGATCTTGGCACCCGCCATGACGAACAGCACGATAAAGAACAGGTCTCCCCCTTCGCCCAGTCCGATCTTCGATAAATTATGTTTTGACGTTTCAAACCAGCGTGTCGACATGCCCATGATCAAAGGTGCCAGCAGGGCTGAGGTCTGGAGCATTTGGGCCGACCCAAGCGTCATCATGACGGCACCAGCGACGACGGCAAAACGATAATGCTGATCTTTCCGCGGGATCATGCGCGAAATTTGCACGGCAACCCAGCCAATCGCCACACCGATCAGGACGGCACCAAACAGGCGATAGAACGGGATCAGGATAATATTGGCCAGGCTTTCCTGTTCATTGCCCGCCATGGCGAATGGTAAAATCAGCGAAAACACAAAAAAGGCAATGAGGTTATTCAGGGCCACCAGCGATTTCGCACGGTCGGTGACAATACCTTTGGCGTTCAATTCACTGGCGACATGCACCAGAACAGCAGGGGAAGACGAAATGGCAATCGAACCGATAATGCTAGCCAACAACAGATCATAGCCAATCAGGTAAATCGTCGCCGTCACACTGATAAAAGTCAGGGTCGTTTCGGCCAGCGTCATATAGGCCAGCTTGCGTGAGCGCATCATCTGCTTGGGATGCAGCATATTGCCCAGTTTATAGAGAATAAGCCCTAATGCGATATCGACCAGAATGGTTGAACTATAGAGCATTGTTTTATTGATCAGGCGCAAGCCGTGCGGGCCGATCAGAAAGCCCAGTATCATAAAGGCGGTGATGGTCGGCATCCATTTGACACGATGGGCCAGCATGCCGCCCAGTACACCAAACATCAGTAACAAACCAAAAACGAGAACAGTATTGGCCTGGAACGTCGAAAAATAAGACATGTATCTGGTCCGCCTGTGGGGAAAGGGCTTGTTTCTTATTTTAGGGTGTTTGGCGGAAAAATCCATGCCATAAAAAATGGCCAGGTTTCCCTGGCCATTTTTGTATCTGTTGATCAGAAGAATTAAGCAGCAGCTTCTTCGGCTTCTTTAAGAGCTTCGGCTTTTTTCGCTTTTTCTTCAGCGCGATCCTGTGCTTTTTTCTTCGGCGCGGATTGGGCTGGTTGTTCGTTCCATTTCGGCATTGGGATAGCGCCGAGTTTGCCCATCATTTTGGCAACGCGTTCGGTTGGCTGTGCGCCTTTGGCCATCCATTCTTTTGCTTTAGCAGTGTCGAAAGACAGACGCTTGTCGCTGTCAGCAGCGGCTGTCGGGTCATAGTAACCCAGTTTTTCGATATAGTTACCGTCGCGTGGGGAACGGCTGTCGGCTACCACGATGTGATAGAATGGAGCGTTGGTTGTACCACGACGCGCGAGGCGGATTTTCAGTGCCATTGTCTTAGTCCTTGTTTGAGTAGTTAAAGTTGTTGTTGGTAGAATTGAACATCATGAAAAACGTCTGCCCCCCATGTTACCAGGAGCGCCAAACGGATTACCGCCGCCCATGAGAGCGCCCAGACCCTGGCGTGCCAGTCCTGTTTTACCCATCTTGCGCAGACGTTTCATCATGTCTTGCATTTGCTGATGTTGTTTCAGCAATTGGTTGAGGCTCTGCACCGTGGTGCCGGAGCCGCTCGCAATGCGACGCTTGCGTGACGCATTGAGAATATCGGGATTTCGCTTTTCCTTGGCGGTCATAGACGAAATCATCGCCATCTGGCGTTTGAAAATGGATTCATCAATCGGCGCATTGGCCATCATGTCTTTGATCTTGCCCATGCCCGGCAGCAAATTCATGATACCGCCCATGCCGCCCATTTTTTGCATCTGTTTGAGCTGGGACGCGTAATCTTCGAGATCGAACTGGCCTTTCTGCATTTTGGCAGCGACCTTGGCAGCTTCTTCCTGATCGATCTCGGCAGCGACTTTTTCCACCAGGGAAACGACATCACCCATATCGAGGATACGGCCGGCGAGGCGGTCCGGGTGATAAGTTTCCAGCGCATCGAGTTTCTCGCCGACACCAAGTAATTTAATCGGCTTGCCGGTGATCATGCGCATGGAGAGCGCGGCACCGCCACGGCTGTCGCCATCGATACGGGTGAGGACGATACCGGAAATGCCGACGCGTTCGTCGAAATTGCGCGCGGTGTTTACCGCATCCTGGCCGGTCATGCTGTCGGCGACGAGGAGGGTCTCGATCGGGTTCGCCAGTTTCTTGACGGCGGAAATTTCATTCATCAATTCATCATCGATGGACAGGCGGCCGGCACTGTCGAGCAACAGCACATCATAGCCGCCCTTGCGTGCATTCTCGATGGCGCGTTTGGTGATGGTCAGCGGGTCTTCGCCTTTGACGATGGGCAATGTATCGACGGATGTTTGTGTGCCCAGTTGCGCCAATTGTTCCTGTGCGCCCGGACGTTGCACATCGAGCGATGCCATCAGCACTTTTTTCTTTTGCGCGGACAGGCGTTTCGCCAATTTACCGGTGGTCGTGGTCTTGCCGGAACCCTGCAAACCGACCATCAGGAAGATGGATGGGGCAGAGGAGAATTCCAGTTCCGTCGTTTCGCCCAGCATCTCGACCAGCGTGTCATGCACGATTTTGACGACCTGCTGGCCGGGTGTGATGGATTTTAGGACATCCTGGCCGATGGCGCGTTCGGTGGCTTTGGCCACGAAATCCTTAACAACCGGCAGGGCAACGTCCGCCTCCAGCATGGCGATGCGAATCTCGCGCATGGCGGCTTGCACATCGGCCTCGGTCAAAGCACCCTGACGGCGCAACCGGTCGAAGACATTACCCAGCTTATTGGTTAAACCGTCAAACATGCGGCGGATTTTATCCTTTTAAATCAATTGTTTGACCAGTGAATTTTCCGCATAGCATAAGGGCATCTATGGGCAGACAATGCCGACAGATGGCGACCCAGAGCCGTGAGGTTATATACCCGGTCAGAGAAGATGGGTTGTTTTTAGCAGGAAAGAATGGGAAAGTCAAAGTCAAATATGCTGTTTTTCACTGGAAAACGCAGTGGAAAATGAGCCGGATTAAGGATTTAAGATTTCAAGATGACCATCAACTTCACCAAAATGCACGGGCTGGGTAATGATTTCATCGTGATCGATACGCGGTTTGAAAACGTGCCCGATACGGAAGCGGTTTACCGTCATTTGTGCGACCGCAAGCGTGGGATTGGCTGCGACCAACTGGTGCTGATCTGCAATCCGCGTGATGAGAAAAGCGATCTCTATGTCCGCCTGATCAATATGGATGGGATGGAAGTCGGTATGTGCGGCAATGCGTTGCGTTGTGTCGCGGGGATGTTCTGGGACAAGGTCAAACGCAAGTCGGCTGATACACTGGTGTTGGCCACACAATCCGGTCATTATCCGTCACGCAGGATCAGTGAAACACAAGCCGAAGTATTGATGGGCCAGGCCGCGACAGCGTGGCAGAAAATTCCTCTGGCGGCGGAACAGGATTACTTGAATGTGACATTGGCCAATAATCTGCCGGTGCCGAAAGCCGGTGTGATGAATATCGGCAATCCGCATATTGTGTTTGTCGTGCCGGATGCCGAAGCCGTGCCATTGGCGGAATGGGGACCGCAGATCGAATATGATGCGATCCTGCCGGAACGGGCGAATGTCGAGTTCATTCATATTGTCGATCCGCATCATATCCGTATGCGTGTATGGGAACGCAGCGCCGGCATTACCGAAGCCTGTGGTTCGGGCGCCTGTGCCAGTGCCTTTATCGCCCTGCAACGTGGATTGGTGCAATCACCGGTGAAAGTACAGATGGATGGCGGCGTGCTGGATATACGGATCGATGAAGATGGCATGATTTATCAGTCCGGCCCGTATGCCACGGCCTTCAGCGGCCAGGCCGACCTTGAAAATTCACAACTTTAAAGCATATAAAAGATCATGTTCTGGACAAAAAAAGACAAAACGCAGAAAGATGCCGCGCCCATTACGGAAGAACCAGCCGATAAGAACTGGTTGTCGCGTTTAAGCGATGGCCTGTCGGCATCCTCGCAAAAACTGACGGGCGGCCTGGTTGATTTTATCACCAAGGTACCGCTGGATCAGGCGATGCTGGATCAGTTAGAAGAAGCGCTGATCGCGGCCGATCTGGGACCGGTGGTGGCGACACAGCTGGTCGATGAATTCGCGTTTAACCGTTTCGGCAGCAATGTCAGTGCCGAGGATATTCGTGCCGCGCTGGCTCCGTCCATTGCGAAGATTTTGGAACCGGTTGCAAAGACACTGGATACGGCTACGGCCAAACCTTTCGTCATGCTGATGGTTGGCGTCAATGGCAGCGGCAAGACGACGACGATTGGCAAGCTGGCAACACAATTTGCGGCGCAGGGTAAAAAAGTCGTGGTAGCCGCAGGTGATACGTTCCGCGCGGCCGCCGTCGAACAACTGACCATCTGGTCACAGCGCAGCGGCGCAACGATTGTCGAGAAGGGGTTGAATGCCGACCCGGCGGCTGTGGCGTTTGCCGCACTGGAACAGGCGGAAAAAGACAATGCTGATATCGTGATGATTGATACGGCGGGTCGTTTGCAAAACCAGCAAAATCTGATGGAAGAACTGGCCAAGATCAAACGCGTCATCCAAAAGAAAAACCCGGATGCACCGCATGCGACGATCCTGACGCTGGATGCCACCATCGGCCAGAACGCGCTCAATCAGGTTGAGATCTTCAACAAGATCGTGCCATTATCCGGCCTGGTGGTGACGAAGCTGGACGGTTCCGCCCGTGCGGGTGTTGTCGTGTCTCTGGCGAAACAATTCAACATCCCGATCATTGCCATCGGCGTTGGTGAAAAGGCGCAGGATTTACAGGCTTTTGACCCCATGGAATTCGCGCGGGCGTTGGTGAGATAAAGCCATCACGTCATCCCAGAAATTGCCTTGGCAATTGTCTGGGATCTCCCTGTATTGAACTTATAAGAACTAAAGTGAGATTCCAGACTCATGGCTGTCGCCATGCTCTGGAATGACGAGGGACGTTATTTCTCAGCAACTAACCAGCTAATTTTATGCTGTGCCGTTTTGTCGGCTGCTAATTGCGTTGCCAGCCAGCTATGCATTTCATTTAAGATAGTCTCAAACTGCCAGGGCGGGTTGATGATCAGCAGGCCGGAGCCGTGCATGCCGCGTTCCTGGGGTT
>DASWYT010000047.1:0-10241 GCA_036404835.1 Alphaproteobacteria bacterium
GGGCTGCCCGGCTCCCCCAGAACACACCCTGCTCCGTTCCCGGCGACAAGGAGTTCTTCCACAGATTAAAGGTGGCATCGAAATCAAAATCGCTCAGGCGGCCGATATATTGCGCCGTATCAACGGTGCGCAGCGATACGGTAATGCCGATGCGGCGCAGGGCCCGGCTATATTCCAGAGCAATCCGCTCATCCAGGGAATCATTGATCAGAATTTCAAACTTAAACGGATTGCCTTTCGCATCGACCATGCGGCCATCTTTCCACTGCCAGCCAGCTTCCTGAAGCAAGGTCACGGCCTGACGCAGATTGGCACGCAAGCCCTCTACCCCTTTGCCATCCGTTTGCGGCGCATGGTATGCATCCAGCACATCTTTGGGCAGGCCGGATAAATAAGGGGCCAGAAGTTGTTTTTCCGCCGGTGAGGCAACGCCCTGATGCGCCAGGGGCGAATTGGGGAACAGGCTTTCCGTACGTTTATAGGCATTCTGGAACAAAGCTTTGTTGATCCATTCAAAATCGAACGCCAGGATCAGCGCCTGGCGGACGCGCATATCATCAAATGGCGGGCGGCGCAGATTGAAGATCAGGAAACGCGCCCATTGCGGTCTTTGCGTCGCGACATCCTTCTTGATGATCGTGCCATTATCGATTGCAGTGAAATTGTAGTTGCGCTTCCAGATCAATGGCGAACTTTCAATCCGCAGATCATAGGCACCGGACCCAAAAGCTTGTAAGGCAATATGATCGTCGCGGTAATAATCATAGATGATCTTATCAAAATTATACTGTCCGACATTGATCGGCAGATCCTTTGCCCAGTAATCCTTCACACGCTCATAAATAATACGACGACCCGGATCGACTTTAGTAATCTTATAAGGACCGCCACCAACAGGTGCTTTCAGCGTCGTCTTGCTGAAATCGCGTGATACCCAGTAATGGGCTGGCAGGACCGGCATCTTGGCGACGATCATCACCGTCTCGCGGTTAAAGCCTGGTGCGAAATCAACGCGTACTGTGCGTTTGTCAATCTCGGTCACTTTTTTGATCAGCTTGAAAACGGCCCGCTGGTTCGGGCGACCGTTTGTGCGTAATGCATCAATCGTGAATGCCACATCTTTTGCTGTCACTGGCTGACCGTCATGAAAACGGGCTTTTGGATTCAGGTAAAAAATGATCCAGGAACGGTCCGGCGCAACACGAATGGATTGCGCAACCAGGCCATACAGCGTGAATGGTTCGTTCCAGGCACGCTGCATCAGCGTGTCATAAGTCAGTTCCATCCCGGTCGGCGCTTTCCCGAAGATCAGGAAGTTGTTCAGATTGTCAAACGTCCCGATATCGGCACGGCGTAAGGTGCCGCCCTTGGGCGCATCCGGATTGACGTAGTCGACATGTTTGAAAGCGGGTCCGTATTTCGGTTCGCCCTGCATCGCGAGCGCATGTTGCAAGGGTGGCAAGGCATGCGCCTGTGCGCTGATGCACAGGCATAATGTAAAAAGGAGCCGCGTGATCAATCTCATGCGGCGGACAGCAATAATTGCTGCAATGATTTTTGCGGACGGGCACCGATTTGCTGGATAATCAGGGCCGCGCATTGGTTACCCAGTTTCGCCGCACTGACTTTATCCATACCGTGCGTAATGCCATAGAGGAAACCGGCGGCAAACAGATCGCCGGCACCGGTGCTATCCACCACCTGAATGACTTTTGCCGCCGGGACACGATCAATCTGCCCAGGCTGCACGATGATGCAACCCTTCTCGCCGCATGTGACGACAGCCAGTTCAACATGTTCCGGCAATTGCGCAAGCGCATGGTTCAAATCATCCGTCTCGAACAGCAATTTCACTTCGGCTTCGTTGCACAATAAAATATTGACATGGCCCGTGATGAAATCGGCGATGATATCGCGTTTCATCTGGACACAGAACGGATCGGATAAGGTCAATGCAATCTGACGATCCGCCGTGTGCGCCATCAAAGCCGCAGCCTGCAATGTTTCCAGCCCCATATCCTGCAGGAACATATAGCCTTCCAGGAAAATGATCTCACTGTCGCGGATGGTCATCATATCAATCGCATCCGGCGTCATATGCACGGACACACCCAGATGTGTCGACATGGTTCGCTCACCGTCCGGGGTGATCATCGCCAGGCATGTGCCGGTCGGGCCGCGGCCGTCAATCACTTCCGATTTGAACGTCACGCCGATATCCTGAATATCACTGGTGAATTGTTCCCCGAACATATCATTGGCGATAACACCGATAAACGCGCTCTTGCCACCCAGCGATGCAAAACCGGCAATCGAATTGGCGGCGGAACCGCCTGATTGCTGGGTCTCGACTTTGAGTTTGTTATAGAGAAATTCGCTTTCCTGGGCATTGATCAGTTTCGCCTGCCCTTTCACCAGATTTTCCTGCTGGATAAAATCTTCATCGACATAAGCCAGAATATCCAGAATGGTATTGCCGATAGCGGTGACTTTATAGGACATGGAGCGTTTTCCTTGACTTTAGAGCGTACAGGCCCAGAATAAACAATTAGCATGACAAAACAATCCACCTCTGTTGCCAAAGCCCTTGATGAGACCGCCGTTTTCGATGGTTTCTTTGCGGCGCTTGCCGATCAGGATCTGGCGACCTTGTCACTGGAACATGTCGCCAAAGCCGGGAAACTTCCGCTGGCGGCCTTGCGTCATCATTATCCCAGCCTGGGGCATATTCTGAACGCCTTCAGCCAGTCTTTGAACAGGCAGATGCAGGCGGCTATTTCCTATGATACGCAGGACAGCAAACGCGATATTTATTTCGACCTGCTGATGACGCGTCTGGATGCGCTGCAGCCTTACCGTGACGGCATGAAAAATCTGCTCAAGCAATTGCCGTCCCGTCCCGATCTGGCGCTGATCCAGGCCCGCGCCTTTCAGCATGGGATCGATGCGATGATCGAAGCGGCAGATGATTTTTATCCGTCCTGGCAGGTGCCTTTTAAGAAAACCGGACTGGCCGCGCTTTATACCCGTATCCTGTATGCCTGGCGTAAGGATGACAGTACCGATCTGGCGAAGACCATGGCCGTTCTGGACAAAGCCCTGGAACGTACCGAACATTGGATCGGCAAAATCCCCAAGATCGCGTAATGTTCTTTTGTTATGAAAATACATATAAAATTTCAGTAGTTTTTTAACCCTGAGCTTGATTTTCTGTTGCGCCGCACAAAACTATATGGTATAAATCTTTCACATGGATAACCCCTGTTAAACCCCTTGGAGGTTTTTATTATGGCTCAGAAAAAGAAATCCACCGCGAAAAAAGCAAAAGCAACGCGTACGTACAAAGCTGCCAGCAAGGCCGCTAACACCCAATTCAACCAGTTTGCAAACGCCGCCAATAATTTCGCGTCCAATGCAAATTACAACCCGCTGAAAAACGACTATCTGAACGGCTTCCTGTCCCAACTGCCAAATATGAAACAGGCAAATGTTGAACAGTTGATGGCGACAACTCAGAAGAACGTTGAAACCTCTATTGCCACCAGCCAGAAAGTTCTCGGCAGCTTTAAAGAGCTGGCTGAAAAACAGGCTTCCTTCATCAACAGCTTCTTCCAGGACACCAGCTCTGCTTTCCAGGAAATCCTGACCAGCAACAGCGATGCCAAACAGAAACTGGAAGAAACATCCGAGACGATCAAAGATTCCGTTGAGCGTCTGGCCAGCAACGCCCGCGAAAATATGAAATATGTTGAGAAAACCGCAACCGAAGTCAGCAACATCCTGACCAAGCGTTGGACAGAGTCCCTCGACGAAATCAAAGACGCTGCTTAATCCGAATAAGTCCTTGCGACACGTAAAAGAAACCCGGCTTTTAGCCGGGTTTTTTATGGGCTATAATTGATCATCGGCAGTATCCCTGCCCTAACCCATAAAGAATAAGAGACCGACATGGCCCTCAAAAAGAAAAAGATTGTCTCCCTCGTCCTGCTGGCCGCGATCATTGCTGGTGGTGCTTATCTCTATTGCAACGGCAATGCGCTGATCGTGCGTGCGACGGAACGTATCGCCACCAACGCACTGGGCGTCAAGGTTGATATTGGCAGCATCACTTTATCCTGGAAGAAAAAACTGGTGACGGTCAATGATCTGGAAGTCGGCAACCCGCCAGGTTACAAATCCGCCCATGTCATGACAGCCGACAAGATTCTGATCGGCCTGAACACCGCCAGCAAGAAGCTGATCGATTTCAAGAATATCGATGTCAAAGGGTCCGAAATTTATTTCGAGATGACGCCAAAAGGCACCAACCTGACCGATCTGAAAAAACTGGCCAACAGTTCCAAACAGAAAGAAAAAGCCGGTAACGAAACCATCCGTGTCATTGTGCAACAGATGGAAATTGATGCATCGGTTATCCACCCGCGCATTTCGTTCCTGAAAGATCAGGATATCCCGCCAATCAAAATGCCGCCTGTGCGCATCTCCGGCATCGGCCAGGGCAAAACAGGCAGCAACGCCGGTGAGGTTATCGTCCAGGTTCTGACCCGCTATCTGACCTCCGCCCAAAGCGCCATCACCAAAAGCGGCGTCCTCAACCAGATCCCGAACATCAACACCGATGCGGCAAAGAAAACAATCGATGACACCAAAAACAAGCTGAAGAGCCTGTTTTAATCAACTTCGCTCTAAAACAGAAAACCCGGCTCTCAGGCCGGGTTTTTTACGGCCTGACAAAAGCCTGAAAGTTTAGTATAAGCACCTATAAAGGTTCGTTTTTCAAATACAGGCCCCCTTATATGTCGATATTGGAATATGCTGTTGATGATCTGCCGGGTGTCAAAGGTTTTGATGCCTTCCTGTTGCGGGCAAAGGCAAAAGGTTTCCTGCGCAAAAAATTATTGCGCCGATCGCGCAAGCGATTTGGTAACCGCGACGATCTGTCCCGTCACTATGCCCTGAAACGCTTTGGTATCCGTATCGGCAAATATTCTTATGATTTCCGCCAATTTCTGTATGCCAATGTCATGCTACAGGAAATCGGGGCATTCTGTTCGATTGCCCCAAACGTCACTATTCCCTTTGGTCTACATCCCTCGGAAACTGTTTCCACCCATCCGACTTTTTATGAGTCCCGTTTTGGCTTTACACCACATGATATCGATATCTCTCAGTTCATACCTAAGAATCGCAAAGTCACTATAGGTCATGATGTATGGATCGGGACAAATGTCACAATCCTAACTGGCATCACAATTGGTACAGGGGCTATTATCGGTGCCGGAGCGGTTGTAACCAAGGATGTTCCTCCTTATGCGATTATTGCCGGCGTCCCAGCAAAGATCCTGCGTTACCGCTTTGACGAAGAAACGATTGAGAAGCTTCTGGCTTCAAAATGGTGGACATGGCCCGATACAAAAATCATGGCCGAATTGCCAAAATTCCTGAACACAGCAGAATTCTGCCAGTCTATCTGAATTTCTGCTTCAGCCATTGCATGTTAAAAAAGATATATCTCTCGGCGCGTAATGGTTATCGGCGCCGAATGAAATATGCATCTGGGGACTTGCTTTAAAAGTTAATGGCTCTCGAGCACCCGCCTCAAAATTCAAATATAAAATTGAAAACATTGGAATTTCTTATTCCAAAAACATTTTCTACCCGTATTTCTACATGTTAAAAGGCTGGATTTCGTTGAACTGGCTTGATTTTATCAGTCTTATTCCCGTTTATCAACGGAAAAAGACTCTCAATTCGCCTATTCTGTTGTACCTATGTTGTACCAATAAAAAAAGCCTTCACAGATTTTCGCTGTAAAGGCCTGATAATCAATGTAGCGGGGAGCAGGATCGAACTGCCGACCTTAGGGTTATGAACCCTAAAAAAACTGGTTTCATATGGTGCGATGTGATCTAATAATATCTGGTTATCAGTCATTTACCTGTATAATGAAATCGCATTAACACAAGAAAAACTGTCTTTTGTTGTACCTATGTTGTACCAAATCTTTGCTATCTTTGTATTGAAAGTGGGTTATTCACAGGCAAATATAAAAAATTTATGGCGTCTTCAATCAAGGCGGTTCTCCGTAAAAAGAAAAATAAAGACGGTTCTTATCCGCTCACCCTCCGCATTACAGTGGAAAGGAAGACAACTTACCTGCATCTGGGCTACAATGTACAGGAGGCGGATTGGGATGCGGTTAACCAGAAACTGCGGAAATCCTATCCAGGTTCTGTCCGTATCAATAACTTGATCCTGCAAAGAAAAGCTGAAGCCAGCGATAGCCTCGTAACGGCGCAGGGGCATGCAAAAACAGTTTCAATCGCCGCTGTACGTAAACAGATCAAACCACAGGCTGGATCAACTTTCTTTGCCCAGGCGACGATATTTATCGATAACATGCGCAAGGCAGGAAAATACAACCGCGTCAAAACGGATAAGAGCCGCATCAAACATTTTAAGGAATTTCTGAATAATCAGGACATTCCCTTTTCTGAAATCACGGTGCCGCTGTTAACCAGGTTCCGCGCCTATCTAAAAGGGACACGCGGCATATCAGAACGGACGATCATCAATCATCTGCTGATTATCCGTACAATCTATAATCAGGCAATCAAAAGTGGGTTGGTGGATGCCAAGAACTATCCTTTCGGCAAGGATAAGATTGCAATCAAATTTCCGGATTCAGTGAAGATCGGGCTGACCCGGAGTGAGGTCAAAACGATTGAAACGCTGGATTTAAGCAACAACAAATCTCTCAACCATGCCCGTAATGTGTGGTTGTTCTCTTTCTTTTTTGCCGGGGTTCGCATATCAGACGTTTTGCGCATGAGATGGTCTGACTTACAGAATGACCGACTTTACTATGCCATGGGAAAAAATCTCAAAGCCGGATCGCTGAAGGTACAGGACAAGGCCTTAAAAATTATCGACCAATATCGCAAAGATGATCAGAAGCATGATCTGATTTTCCCTGAGTTGAAAGCACTGGATGATATCAACGACACCTATAACGCACAACGCAAAATTTCATATGCGGTGAAGCGTCTGAACAAGCTGTTGAAGGAAATCGCCACGCTGGTAAAGCTTACAAAACCGCTGACACTGCATATTTCGCGTCACACGTTTGGCAATATTTCTGGCGAAACAATTTCTGTGCAGATGCTACAGAAACTCTATCGTCACTCAAGCATCACCACGACGATTGGCTATCAGGCAAATTTTGTCAACAAGACTGCCGATGATGCTTTGGAAGCCGTGATTGGCAATTAATATGTTGCTTGAGTTAGGTATCTAAACTTAAATATCAGAGTTATTCATGCCCAGTAAATTTTTGAGGTCTGGGGTAAAGGTGACCAGCGGGTTGTTGGAGTGTAACCGGATGTGGTCAGTAGTCTCCCAGGGCACGGCAGGTAGACTAAGTTCCATGGCAGTATAATCGTCTGTGGCAACCGTCTTGTTCTCGAAACTCGTTGTTTTGAGGTTCTCACCTTCAACAATCTGTGCAGTCTGGATCGTCGTTGGCAGTGCTGCTGGGGTAATTACCACCACACCGTTGGTATAGGTAATCGCATAGTTCGTCGCTGTGGCGCCGCTGGCGGTAATCGTATAAGAGCCAATGGGTGAACCAGATATCGCATTCGTGTGCAGCACCAGGCCACTGACTACAGAATTTGTCTCGCCATTGCGTAAGCCTGAGTAGCTGGCTGTCAATGGCTGTTGTGGCATGATCAGCAACCGTGTCTGGCTGTCGGCAGAGATCGTCAACGGCGCCTTGGCAATGGTCAGCGTGCCGGCTGTAAAGCTGTTCAATGTGTAATTATTATCACTGAACCCGCCCAGAGAAATTGCATGGGTTGTGCCTGCATTAGCATTTGCCGTAGCACTGCCCGCAAAGCCAAAGGTCAGATTATCCAGAACCGAACCATTCTCGCCATTGACCAGACCGGTGATGGTTGCGTTCGACCAGTCATAGTTTGGATTATCGTAGCCATAGTAACGTGAACCATTCGGTGCAGTGATGTTGATGGCGGCTTTATCGATCGTGTAATCATCACCAACAAAACTTGTCACACGGTAATTACCGGTTGCATCCAGTGTCCCCTGATTGATCGCATAGGTGCCGGCGTTCTCACCCGCAGCACGGGCCAGAGCACCGCTAAAGCTTGCACTGCCATCGCCAGAGGCCAGACCCGTATACGTATAGGTCAGCGGACTACCTGTTGCACCGTATGTTTTATGTTGACCTGCATCGGTTGTCACCGTCAGACCTTTTGGTGTGATCGTACCGATTGCTCCGACCACAGTACCGGATGCAAGCGTGTAATTGCCGGCCTTGCTGCCGCCCAGGAATAATCCCGTGACGGTAACATCCTTACCAGTACCGGCATTCTTGTCATTATACGTACCGGATGTCAGATTACCTAAGGCAACATCATCGCCATTATACACATTGCTCAATGTGTAATTGCCCAGCACCAGCGCAGCAGTGTTATCACCATCATAAACTTTAGTCACTGTACCGGTCAAGGCGGCGGTCAGGACACGTGCGGTGACATTCACACCGTTTGACTTATCTGCATAAGTGAAGCCGTAACCCAGCGCAGAAGCCAGATTACCGCTGGCGTAATCCAGAGCGTATGTACCAACATCATTGCCGACCACATAATCCGTGGTACCGCTCAGGCTTCCCGTCAGGCTGTCGGCGCTCATATCACTGCCGATATAACCGGACACGCTGTAAGCATAGCCTTTCAATCCACTGACGCTGCTGCCATAGGCGACATTCGCCACAGTCGGTGTCACGGTCAGGGTTGGTGTATAGGAATAAACAAAGCCGTTACCACTTGTTGGGATGGAAACGCCGCTTGCACAACCGCCGCTGTAGGTACAGCTGTAACGGTTAAAGCCAGAGGTGAGATCCTGTTCGCCGGTTGTACCGGTGACATCAGTTGAATACACAACCCAACGGCCACCACCACTTACCTGCAGTGCATTGCTGCCGGACTGGTTGATAAAGTCACGGCCTGCAACCAGCGTGATGCCGCCTGAACCGGAGGTAATCAGGTCACTGCCGGAACCAATCGTGATATCACCCGTAGCACCGGTCGTGCGCACAAACACTGAACTCGCCGTGATACTTGGGAGGGAAACAGAGCTGGCGGAGGTCAGTGAAACAGTGCCCAATGGTGTTGTACCGCCCCAGGCACCGTTGAACGTCATCGTTCCGGCAGACGCTATAATATTGGCATCTGTATTAACCGTATCACCAAAGCTGATTAATCCACTACCGGCATTCAATGTCAGCGTTTTAACGCCCGGATTACCGCCATAGGTGATTTTGTTTAGGGTCAGCGCTCCACCACCCGTGATCACATCCAGATTATAGGTTGCGGCATTCATCAGTAAATTATCGGAAAAAGTAATATTACCCCCATTGCTGTTCACCGTTCCGGATGTAGTCCCTGTTCGAACCTGTGATGCAAAGTAAATAGATTCACCGGCAGTCGTCAGGTTTGCATTGGATGTGAATTCAACATTTCCTGATCCGGCTGCAAAGAAGAAAGAGGCGTTCCCGGTTCCGCTAATATTACCCCACAGACGCTTACTTTGCGCATAAAAGGTTATCGGATCGACAAAGGTGATATTTCCATTGATATCCATCAAGGCTGTACTGTCAGAACGACCAATATTGATCATCGGCCAGCCATTCGTAAACCGGCTGATATCTGTGGAACTTAAGTGGAAGTTTGTACCGTTATCGGATCCAAAATTGATATTAACCACGCGTGCGGTTGCATAAGGTTGTAATGTCAAAACCCCTGTACCAGACAAGTTCCCATTCAGCACCAGATCATCGGCCGTCAGTGTAATATTACCATTCGTACCGGTGGCAATCGTCGAAGCTGTAATACTGTTTCCGGCGCCCGTAACTGTCGCCGAAACCGTTTTACCTGCAGCTGTTGTAATTGTCGGCAGGGAAATGCTACTGGTCGAGGTTAAGGTCACATCGCCTAAAGCTGTTGTTGCCCCCCATGCACCATTAGATGTTATAGTGCCTGCTGAAGCAGTGAAGTTATAAGCGCCGTTTACGGTGCCGCCAAAGGCAATTGTACCGGTCCCGCCATTCCAGACCTGGTTTGCGCCCAGGGTCAAAGCATTATTTAGATTGATATTACCGCCGGTGCTGGTTAGATTTGTTGCATGATCCAGGACGATACCTGTTGTGCCGGTTAGGCTGA
>DASWYT010000048.1:0-2834 GCA_036404835.1 Alphaproteobacteria bacterium
GCTTGCATCGACGCAAATCACGGCGCGTGAGAATGTGAAGAATGAAATCGCTTATGACGGGGATGTGATCGTCACGGCAGAGCAAACAGGCGGATATGGCAGACGCGGCCGGAGCTGGCAGCATCAGCCGGGGAATGTCTATATGACATTGACCCGTTTCTTCAGCGACGAGAATAAAGAGATGCTGCAGCATTACGGCTTTATCGCCAGCCTGGCGATTGCGTCGGCGTGCCGTGAGTTGCTGGAAAACACGATGGCGCAGACCGTCATCAAATGGCCGAACGATGTGTTGGTCAATGATGCCAAGATTGCCGGTATCCTGCTGGAGCGGGTCGATCATAAATTATTGCTGGGTGTCGGCGTCAATCTGGTGACACCGCAAGGTGTCGATCAGAATGTGGTCGGGTTGGATCAATTCCTGCCACAACCCATTTTACCGATCGATTTCATTACATTGTTCCTGAGGCATTTCCTGTTGCATGAGGAACAGCTGAAAAACGAAGGATTTGCCATGATCCGTCATCTCTGGCTGGTGCAGGCAAAAGGCGTCGGCCAGCCGATTACGGCGCGACTGGCCAATGGCACAGTTTTGACCGGAAACTTCCTTGACCTTGACCAGCATGGTGCTTTGCTGCTTGATACAGGCGAAATGATTAAAACCATTACCTCTGCGGATATATTTTTCGCTGAATAACTGAATGAAATGATGATGAATAAACAAATTGCAAAAAAACAAACATCCCAATCCGATGTTCCTAATCTGCCAAAAGATTCCTTAAGCTTTATCCCATTGGGTGGTTGCGGCGAGTTCGGCAATAATTTCCATGTCCTGCATTATAACGGCGAATATCTGCTGATCGATTGCGGTTTCGGTTTTGCCGATGAACGTTTTCCGGGTGTCGATATCGTTGTGCCAAGCCCGTCCTTCCTGCCGCATGTGGCCAAGCAGATTAAGGGTATCGTGTTTACGCATGCGCATGAAGATCATGTCGGTGCAATTGGCGCTTTGTGGCCGCAACTGAATTGCCCGGTTTATGCGACACCGCTGGTGGCGCGTCTGCTGGACCATAAATTCCGTGAATGGGGCCTGGAACGCCGCGTGACATTGAATGTCGTGCCGCTGGAATCCCGCCATAAAATCGGTGGTTTCGATGTGGAATGGATCAACACAGCCCATTCCGTGCCGGAAACATCGATGATCTTCGTACGCACGCCGGTGTGCAATTTGCTGCACACGGCTGACTGGCGTTTCGATCCGGCACCGGTCGTCGGCCAGGTGACGAATATCGAACGCCTGAAAGAAATCGCCGCCGAAGGCATTGATATATTGATCGCTGAATCGACCAATGCCGGTGAGGAATATGAACTGCCATCCGAACAGTCACTGACGGATGGACTGGCGCGTGAGTTTGAGAAAGCCAGCGGTAAAGTCGTTGTGTCCTGCATGGCGTCTCGCGTGGCGCGTCTTCATAATGTCGCCATGGCCGCGCGTAAAGCAGGCCGTGTGGTCGGTTTGCTGGGGCGTTCCATGTGGCGTTTCTATGAAGCGGCCTATGATTCCGGTTATATGCGCGACCTGCCGCCATTCCTGAAACCAAAGGAACTGGCCGATGTGCCGCGTAACAAACTGGTTGTGATTGCTACAGGTTCCCAGGGCGAACGTGGTTCCGCCTTGGACCGTCTGGCGCGTCGCGATCATAATGATCTGGAATTATACCGTCATGATACGGTGATTTTCTCCGCCCGTCAGATTCCGGGTAATGAAAAAGATATTTTGCGTATGCAAGGCTGGATCACACAACAGGAAGTCAACCTGATCACGCCGAAAGATGCGCCGATCCATGTGTCCGGTCATGCGACCGCACCGGATATGCGTGTGCTTTACAAAATCCTGCAACCGAAAGTGTTGGTGACGGTGCATGGTGATGTGCTCAACCAGTTGACACATGCGCAACTGGCCAAGGATTGCGGTATCGACGTAACGATCACGCCAAAGAATGGCGATGTGATTGTTGCCGACCGCATCGAAGGTGCCGGGATCATCGATCAGGTGGAAACCGGTTTGATGGCGATTGATGGCGACCGCGTCGTGCCGATTACCGACAGCAAGCTCTTCAAACAACGTCAGAAGATCGGGCAGGAGGGGCATGTCGTCCTGACGCTGATCCTGGATGAGGAAAACGACCTGGTCAGCGAGCCGGTTCTGGTCCTCCAGGGTGTTGCCGGCGATGCCGAGGAGCATGACTGGGTCGAGGGACTGGTCGTCAAGACGGTCGAGCAGACTCTGCGCCAGTTGGACAAAAAATCTGATTATCATGCTGAAATCTGGGCCGAAACCATCCGCGTGGCCCTGCGTCACCTGTTGAATGATGAGCTGGGCAAGAAACCGGTGATCAATGTTCAGTTGGTGCGTATTTAACGTTTTGAGGGTATAATAAAGCCATGGATATCATCACAGCCATTATCGTCTATCTGTTGATCTGGTGGACTCTGATTTTCACCGTGCTGCCATACGGCAATGCACCGGATGAAAAAGTTCAGAGCGGGAATGCGACCAGCGCACCGGCCAATCCACGCATCAAGAAAAAATTCATTGCGACGACGATTTTGTCATTCGTCCTGTGGGCGATCATCGTGGCTGTGATCCATTACTCCAATTTCTCTTTCTATGACTGGGTGAATCAATGGGAATAAGATCTGCGCTGATTATTGCTTTCTCTATCCTGTCTCTGCCTGCATGGGCGCAGGCACCGTTAGACACACAGCCGGAAACTTTCACACCATTGCCACCTTTGATGGATCAGGTGATCGGTGATGCCACCAAGAATGCAATC
>DASWYT010000049.1:0-2040 GCA_036404835.1 Alphaproteobacteria bacterium
ATAAATAGACAACAACATCACGGCACACAAGATCAGAACGACCATCAGCACCGTTACGACATGCAGCCACAAGACGCGGGCCAGCATGGTTTTCTCGATCCGGGCCGTCGCATTATTACCCCCCAGCCAGTCCTGGCCGGTGGTTTGAAAAGCAATGCCGAAAATACCGCTGATCGCCGCCATCACCCAACCCAGACTAAAGACCGAATAAAGATGACCCTGGCGGATCATGCGGGTGAAGCCGGTCAGGATATTGGCCTTTGGTGTAAATAAAGCAGCGAGAATCAAGACAAATCCGGCAATGCGCGACGGCAGGAACAAAATACCGTTACCGATAGATTGTGCCAGTGTCTGGAACTGGCGTTGCGTTGCATCGGTCGGGCGCACTTCCGCCAGGGCCGTTCCCATCACACCCAGCACCGCACCATAAAGCGGCGCATAACCAAAAACAGCAAAGATCAGCGCATAGGTGAGCGGCGCAAATAATCCATGCACCAGCGTCAGGGCAAGTGCTTCTATCGTCACACGATAAACCGTCGCCGTATCGGCCTGATCCGGCAGATTCGTAAAGACCGGCATCTTGCGACGGGCAAAAACAACATGCCCCTGTCGGGCATCCGGTTTGGGCAAAGCCATGATATCACGGGCGATTGTCCAGCCGACGGACCAGCGCCATACAGTAAACCAGATGACTGTGGCAAAATGACGCGACTGCATCCCCAGACGCTCACATATATAAGCCAGCACAATGCCAAGACCGACGATCAGCAGGACAGCGATCACACCGCGGCGATGAAGATCGGCGCTCGAACGGCTGGAGCGCGCCAGTTTCTGTTGCAACCCATTGAAAAATGAAAACGGAATTCCCAAAAGCGGACGCAGATGATCACGGATCGCCGGTACCAGACGCGACAGGCCATCAATGATCATGATAAAGACGATAAGCGACACCGGCGCGGTCAGGCGGGACAGGTCGGGTGTCAGATGTTCGGTAATCCAGGGATCAATCATGCCCTGATCTTGCCCCGGTAATTCTTGCTAACAGGTGAATGGCCGCCCCCGTCATTCACCTCTTTCTTTACGGCCCCCATCAACCTCTGTTATTCCATAATACAACAATTACGAGAATGAATATCAAAAACACGATGGCATTTTTTATTATCACTATGTAATGTAACCGGAATTAATGCTGAAAAATCAATTTACATTAACCTCACATTAAACATTTGCTGAAAAAGTGTATTCATGTTAATCTTAATTAAGATTAATCGCGACTCCTGAATAAAACGAATCAACAGGGTTTGCATCACAGAATTTTATGAATGTCCGCATAGGAGGAAATCATGCGCGTACTATTAGTTGAAGATGACAGCTCGACCGCCAAGAGCATTGAGTTGATGCTGAAGAATGAAGGCTTCGTCACCGATATCACCGATCTTGGTGAAGATGGTCTCGAAATCGGCAAGCTTTATGATTACGACATCATCCTGCTGGATCTGATGTTGCCGGATATGGATGGTTACGAAGTGCTGCGCCGTCTGCGCGATGCACGCGTTGAGACACCGATCCTGATCCTGTCCGGTCTGACCGAATTGGATAATAAAATCAAAGGCCTCGGCTTCGGTGCTGATGATTACCTGACCAAGCCATTCGACAAGCGCGAATTGCTGGCCCGTATCCACGCCATTGTCCGACGCTCCAAAGGCCACGCACAAAGCATCATCTATACCGGCAAGCTGGCCGTTAACCTCGACGCACGTACCGTCGATGTCGACAGCAAGCCATTGCACCTGACCGGTAAGGAATACGGCATCCTAGAATTGCTGTCCCTGCGTAAAGGCACGACACTGACCAAGGAAATGTTCCTGAACCACCTCTATGGCGGCATGGACGAGCCTGAAGTGAAAATCATCGACGTGTTTATCTGTAAGCTGCGTAAGAAGCTGGCTCAGATGACCGGCGGTCACAATTACATCGAAACAGTCTGGGGCCGTGGCTATGTGCTGCGTGATCCGGAAGCCAATGGCAAACCTGTTTCGA
>DASWYT010000050.1:0-3617 GCA_036404835.1 Alphaproteobacteria bacterium
TGCAAATAACCGGCACGTGGCGTAAATTTGTATCATTCTACTTCCCATTCCCGTTCCTCATCCTCACTGCATCCATACCGTTTGCAGGCTGAACAGCCTTCTGTTTCCTACAACACCACCCGTTTTCGCCATGCTGGCGGCCCACAAACCGGTGCGCTGAAAAAGCCTCTCCTGTCCGCCCTGATCGGCGCCGGCCTGCTGGTCGGCCTGTTTGCCACCATCCCGCACTGGCCACGCTGGATCGCCCAGGCTGATGAAAAATTCATCGCCGTCAGCGCCCAAAACGGCTATATCGTCAATAATGTCCAGGTTATCGGCCGTGACCGCGTTCCCGCCGCCGACTTATTGACGGCCCTGCACATCCAGCGCGGCATGCCGTTATTCGCCTATCACCCGCAAAATGCCCAGGATGCCGTCCGCCAGCTGACAGGTGTCAAATCCGTCTTCATCGAGCGCCGCTGGCCCGATACGGTCTTTATCCGCCTGCAGGAGCGCCTGCCCGCCGCCCGTTGGCAGAAACATGAACAGGTCCGCGTCGTCGATACTGAAGGCAAGATCGTTGCCGTCAAACCGAACGAAGATGTGACACGCTATCCGATCATTATCGGCCAGGGTGCAACCAAACAGATCGTTCCTCTGTTCCAGTTGCTGCAACCGCAGCCGGAATTGCTGGCGCAGGTTAAAGCTGCCACCTGGATCGGCAAACGCCGCTGGGACCTGACACTGAAAAACGGCATGGTGATCAAGTTACCGGCCAAGGATACGGACCTGGCCCTCAGCAAGCTGATGCGCCTGGCGAAAAAAGAAAGCTTGCTGGAGCGTGACCTGGCTGTAATCGATATCCGTCTGCCACGCCAGGCAGTCTTGCGCCCGACCAAGCGCGCCGATCTGATGATCGAGCGCCCTGATTTTTCCGACCCGGGTAAACCCGGCAAGAAAAACATCTAAAAACCCGTCGCGCTTACACTCTTTTTCTTTTTTCCCGGTTACCTTCATGGCTAAAAACCAAACCATTGTCATTAAAATCGGCACGCAAACCCTTACCACAAAAGATGGCACGCTGGATCATGCCATCATGCAGACTTTGGTCGATCAGATTGCCCAATTGAAAAAACAGGGGCATGTCGTTGTTCTGGTGACATCCGGTGCCGTCGGCACGGGTCGCGCCCTTGCCGCCAAACGTCCGCTGGCAAAGACCAACGACCCGATCAATGAAAAACAGATCCTCGCCTCTATCGGCCAGGCGCATCTGATCCAGGTCTATCAACAGATGCTGGACAAGCACGCTCTGACAGCAGCGCAAATCCTGTTGACCAAGCAGGATTTCATTACGAAACATCACTATCGCAATATCCTGCATTTGTTCCATTCCCTGCGCCAGCAAAGCCATATATTGCCGATCGTCAATGAAAATGACTCCGTCGCCATCCAGGAATTGATGTTCACCGATAATGATGAACTGGCCGGACTTCTGGCGGCGCAATTAGCTGCGGACCGTTTGATGATCCTGACCAATGTCGCCGGTGTGTATGACCGTTTGCCAAGCGAACCGGGTGCGATGGTTATTCCGGTGATCGACCCGCAGGGCAAAAAAGGTGCGCCTTTCCCATCCGTTTCCACCGAAAAATCCATGGCCGGACGTGGTGGGATGCTGAGCAAGATCAACACAGCACGCCGCATGAGCGGTCTGGGCATCACCATGCATATCGCCGCCGGGCATGAGAAAAATATCGTGACACGCCTGATGGAAAATGAAGAGCTCGGCACAACGATTTTGCCGCAAAAGAAAATTTCCGCCGTCAAACGCTGGCTGGCCACTGCGCCGGAACAGCAGGATGAATCAACGGCCCGCGTTGTGGCAAATCATTGCCTGGCCGAGCAATTGAAAGATCCCGCCCGCGTGATGAGTATTCTGCCGGTGGGTTTGACCGCTTTCAAAGGCCAGTTTGCCAAGAATGACCGCGTACAGGTTGTCGATGAAAAAGGCATGATCCTGGCTGTCGGCCTGGCGCGTTATGATGATATGACGCTGCAGGAACGGCTGGGCCAGCAGAAACAACCCGTGTTCCTGCATACGGATGCACTTTACCGGACAATGTAACATGACAACGGATAATCCACTTAAAAATCTTGGTCAGGATGCAAAAGATGCGGCTGGCATTCTGGCGCATACAACGCTGGAACAGAAAAATGCTTTCCTGAAAGATGTTGCGACATTATTGCGTCAGGAACAGGATATGATCCTGCAGGCCAACGCACAGGATATGTCTATGGCTGAAAAATCAGGTCTTTCACCGGCCATGCTGGATCGTTTAAAGCTGGATGCTGCGCGCTTAGAATCCATCGCAAAAAGTGTTGAAACCATTATCACCCTGCCGGATCCGGTTGGGGGGCAGTTGGACTCCATCACTCGTCCGAATGGTTTGACCATTACTAAAATCGCCGTGCCACTGGGTGTGATCGGCGTGATTTTTGAGGCACGCCCGAATGTCGCCATCGATGCAGCGGCACTGTGCCTGAAGGCCGGGAATGCCTGTATTTTACGCGGCGGCAAGGATTCCTTTGGATCCGTGGCTGTTTTGACCAACATTATGCGCCGCGCCCTGAAAAATAATAATTTGCCGGAAAATGCAGTGCAGACTATTCCATCCGCCGACCGTGCCCTGGTTGGTGCGATGCTGCAACTGGACGATTATATCGATGTGATTGTCCCACGCGGTGGCAAGGAACTGATTGCCCGTGTGCGCAATGAAAGCCGTGTGCCGGTCTTCAGTCATCTCGATGGCATCTGCCACACTTATATCGATAAAGATGCCGATCCGCAAAAAGCGCTGGAGATCACGCTAAATGCGAAGATGCGCCGCACCGGTATTTGCGGGGCAACGGAATGTCTGTTGCTCCATCAGGATATCGCCCGCACCATCGGCAAGACTGTCATTGACGCATTGATCGCCAAAGACTGCACTGTCAAAGTACCATCGGCCTATACCGGTCTGAACCCGGCCTGTGAGATCGCTACGGACAGTGATTACGGTTGTGAATTCCTGGCACCGGTCCTGGCTGTACAGATTGTTGCCAGTGAAAAAGAAGCGGTCGATTTTATCAACCGCAACGGGTCCCAGCATACGGATGCCATCATCACCGAGAATGGTGAAACAGCCCGTTATTTCCTCAAACGCGTCAACAGTGCCATCGCCATGCATAATGCCTCGACGCAATTTGCCGATGGCGGCGAATTCGGCATGGGTGCGGAAATCGGCATTGCCACCGGCAAGCTGCATGCCCGCGGACCAGTCGGATTGAACCAACTGGTGACCTATCAGTACCAGGTCCATGGAAATGGCCAGGTCCGGGCTTAAAACCGGCTAAAAACAGCCTGGTGACTCTTGCCCCCCAAGGCCGGTCGGGGTACAAATATATATGCTCTTGCCTTTATCCTTTGCACCTTCCCTGATTGCTGCACCGCCGCTCGATTTAGCGGCTGCCGTACGGGTTGCCGAAGATGCCGGAGCGACCAATCTGCATATCGATATCATGGATGGCCATTTTGTGCCGAACCTGACCTATGGGCCGGATATGGTGAAAGCCCTGCGTCCGGCGACGTCGCTTTTTCTCGA
>DASWYT010000051.1:0-3555 GCA_036404835.1 Alphaproteobacteria bacterium
CGCGAAAGTTCGGTCGATGCCGTATCTTACAATGAAAATATCGTCTCACTCGGAGCAAAGGTCCTGTTTTGAAAAAGCTGGTTATTATATTCGGATTGACGATGGGACTAACAGCCTGCGCATCCCCTTACCCACAAGCCCCGGCACATTTATCAACGGCACAAACCAGCCAGCATCTCGAACCGGGCGATCAGATCAATGTCACTGTGTTTGCCGAGCCTGATCTATCAGGCATCTTTCCTGTCAACAGTAATGGGGATGTGACCCTGCCCCTGGTTCAATCGATCCCTGTTGCCGGCCTGAATGAACAGGATGCCGCGACAGCCATTGCAAAAAAATTGCAACAAGATTATGTGCGCGATCCGAAAGTCAGCGTCGCCCTGGCTAATCCGCGTGCCATTTTTGTATTGGGTGAAGTACAGAAACCCGGCAGTTACAATGTCATTCCGGGCATGACGGCTTTACAGGCGATTGCCCAGGCAGGCGGTTACACATACCGCGCCGATGAAGGGGAGATCATTCTGACGCGTTACAAAACAAAGAAATATACTGCCGGTGAGGAAACGCCTCTTCTGCCCGGTGATACGATCATGGTTCAGGAGCGCTATTTCTAATGACCCATATTCCTGCACCACAGCCTGCTCTATTACGCGTTCTGCACCGGCATAAATCCATTCTGGTCTTGTTGCCCATGCTGTTTGCACTTCTGTCCGGCCTGGCTGTCTGGATCATACCTGAAAGGTACGAAGCATTCGGGCTGGTCCAAATCATGCCGCAAAACGAATTTCTGGGCCTGAAAGAATATAACCCGCCGATCATTCTCAATGATTCCGTTGTTCTCAGCCAGGTCGAGATTATCCGTTCCCCGTCTTTGCTGAACCATGTGGCAGCCAAGTTAAAATTGTCCCGGACCGCTTTGCAAAAAGCCATCGATGTCCGGCCATTGGGGCGTTCCTATATTATTCGCATCAGTGCGAATGTCCCCGATCCGGAACTGGCCAAAGAGATCGTCAATCATGTGATCCTCGCTTATCAGGAAAACCAAATCGGCGGGAAAATAACATTTGCCGGGCAACAGGCCGTCTGGCTGAAAAAGCACCTCTCCCATTTAAGCGAAAAAGCGCGTCAGTCGGCGCAAAAAGTCGAAGCCTACCGCACGCAAAAAGGCCTGTTTGCCAATGACCAGGGCGATGTCATCGATCAGCAGATCGCCGCCTTAAGCAATCAACTGGTCCAGGCTCAGGCGGAACAGGCTGACATAGACAGCCAGCCGGCCAATATCAACGATAAAGTCATTGCCGCCCAATTGGCATCACCAGTGATGCATGATTTGTCTCAGGAAGAATTGCTGTTACGCGAGAAACTTGGCGCCTTACGGCAAAAATACGGTGCCAGACATCCGCAATTATTGGCCACACAAGCGGAATTGAGTGCTTTAAGCACTAAACGGTCTCAGGAAATCGAACGCATCAAAACTAGTATCAAAGAAGAGAAAAACCAATCGGCAGAAAAAGTCAAAAATATCCTGGCCCAATTGGAAGATCTCAAACAACAGCAACAATCCGAAAACAGCACATCCATCCCGCTGCATGAGTTGGAACAGGAAGCCAAGATCAACATTATACTGTACGAAAATGTCTTGCGCCAGTCGCAGGAAATTGATCTGGTCGATGGTTTGCCACAAGCCGACAGCCGGATCGTTTCTCTGGCAGACAAGCCACTGGTCCCTTCCCGTCCATCGACTTTATTGATCATGTTGTTAGGCGCAGCAGCCGGTTTCCTGATCGCCAGCTTCAGCGTGATTTTGGGTGAACAACTCAGCCAGGCCATCGACCGGCCTGAAACAATCCTGCAGGCTTATCCATCCATGGCCTTGCATATGGTTGATTTCACCGATCCGGACCCGACTGATCTGCGTTATCATGGTTTCCTGTTAAAACAAAAACTGCCTTTGCCACGCCACATCATGATTGATTATCTGTGTGAAGCAGATCGTCATCATGCCAAATTATTTGCATCTTTCTTAAACACGCAATTACAGAAATATGAATCTTCTGTTGCTGTTTCCAGTCAATTCTTGCAGGGCCAACCGGATCAAACCAACCAGGCCAGACATTACCTGATCGTACGGGAAGGATTTACGTCTTTGTATGATCTGCATGTTGCCATGGATCAGTGCGATCACATAACAGGAGTTATTTATCTATGGACCTGATACTCGCTATGCGATCAGAAAATCATTTGATTGATGGACAGACTTATCGTCTGACGAAACGTTTGGGCGATATTATCCTCAGTGCCGGACTGCTGATCATTCTGTCGCCTGTGCTGTTGCTGATTGCCCTGGCCATTAAACTGGATTCCAAAGGCCCGGTTGTCTTCCCACAAATACGTTGCGGTTATAGAAAGAAGCTTTTTACCATCTATAAATTCCGCACGCTCTACCGTCATTGTAGCTGTTACAAAGGCGGCGAACAGGTTGCAGATGAGGGTGATATCCGCCTGACTCCCATAGGTGGTTTCCTGCGCCGTTACAGTCTCGATGAATTACCGCAGCTCTTCAATATCCTCAAGGGCGACATGTCCTTTGTCGGGCCACGGCCGCATGCCGTTTCGCATCACCGTTATTACCAGCAACAAATCCCACATTACAATCAACGCCTGGCTGTAACGCCGGGCCTCACTGGTCTGGCCCAGGTCGAAGGCTGGCGTGGCCCGACCCCACAGATCACCCAGATGGCCCGGCGGTTCGACTATGATCTGGCGTATATCCGCCAATGTTGCCTGTGGCTGGATCTGCGGATTTTGCTCCTGACCGTCTGGCGCGGGTCCTGGCGGGAAAAATAAGCCGGGGCTGCCTTCATCCTGCTGACAAAGATTATGAATTTTGCCATGATGCCGGGATGATAAAAGCCGTCCATCACAAAATCCGTTACCATGCCCCGCGTTTGTGGGATTTTATCGGCGCGTCGCTGATGGATCAGATGCTGGTCAGTGGCGTCAGTTTCGTCATCGGCCTTTATCTGGCCAAGGTCCTGGGGATCGTTCAGTTCGGCCAGTTCAGCCTGATCCTGCTGATCACCTATTTATGCCTGGAGGCACAGCGCGCCCTGATCATCGCCCCGATGATGACATTCTCGGCCATTGATGAAAACGAACATTACCTGCCGCAACTGGGTTATATGCAGATATTGTTCAATCTGACCGTATCGCTTTTATCGGCAGGCTTTGTGTTCCTGACACAATTTTATTTCCCCAAATGGCAGATCGGGGAATTTGCCGGCGTGACGGGCTTTATGGTGTTTTCCCGCATGCAGCAGGAATTTCTGCGCCGGATCTTTTTCGTGCAGGGCCGCCCGATCCGTGCGATGGCGCTGGATGTTATCACCTTCACCACCCTCCTAGTCACGATCACCTTGCTGACCATCACAGACCGGTTGAGCTTGCGCAATGTATTCTGGTGGCATGTGGCGGCTTATCTTTGCCCAAGTTTCCTCAGCATGATTTATTTGTTGCAGGAAAATGTGGCCATCCGCGCCTGGCGTGAGATATATC
>DASWYT010000052.1:0-2269 GCA_036404835.1 Alphaproteobacteria bacterium
CGTTGCGTCCATTCTCATAAGAACGGTTGACTTTCAGTTGCGCGCGATAGGCGGCACGGCTGACAATGATATTCACTTTGGAACGGGCCTTGCGGAATAACGGATCATCCGTTTTGCTTTCCGGTGATAGAAAATCGAAAATGGTTTCTGCAAACCCATCATTCCATGTTGCGATTTTAAGCATGTCCTGAAGTGTTATCGTATAAAGCGCATTCGTTCTGACATCATAGTCAGTGTTATGCTGGTTGGGGTAATGGATCTTGAGAATATCGATTGATTTTTTAAGATGATCCGCCGCATCATAATAGGTCGGCATATAGGTCTGAGGCTGTAACGTGCCAAAGAGAAAATCCTTGATATCGGTCATTTCGCCCTGAACAAACCGGGCAGCCGCATACGCTGTCGCACTTTGATCCATCTTTCCCCTCTTATTTCAGTTACATAATAGATCAATTTTTGGGAGTGTCAAATGCCTTATGTATTATTGCCCCGGGGGCAAAAAACGCTATAATCAGAGGCCCGTTTGAAAGGTTTTATCTCATGCAGCCACAAAAGATCGTCAAAGTCGGACAGGTCAGCTTCGGTAATCAATTGCCGTTCGTGCTGATTGCCGGTCCGTGCCAGATTGAAAGCCGTGACCATGCGTTCGGTATGGCGCAAAAAGTGGCCGATATTGCGGATGTCATCGGCATCCCACTGATCTTCAAGGCGTCTTACGACAAGGCGAACCGCACATCCTTAAAAGGTGCGCGCGGGATCGGTATGGAAAAAGGCCTGGAGATCCTGGCTGAGATCAAAGACAAAATCGGCTGCCCGGTGATTACCGATGTGCATACCGCAGAACAATGCGCCATCGTCGCGCAATCCGTGGATATTCTGCAGATCCCGGCTTTTTTAAGCCGTCAGACCGATCTGCTGGTCGCTGCCGCTAAAACAGGCAAAGCCGTGCACGTGAAAAAAGGCCAGTTCCTGGCGCCGTGGGATATGGTGAATGTCGCCCAGAAACTGGCCGATAGCGGTAATGAAAATATCCTGTTGTGCGAACGCGGGACCAGCTTTGGTTATAACACGCTGGTAAATGATATGCGGGCCTTGCCGATCATGGCGGAGACAGGCTATCCGGTGGTGTTCGACGCCACCCATTCCGTCCAAAGCCCGGGCGGTAAAGGTAACAGCACCGGTGGCGACCGCCGCATGGTGCCGCCGCTGGCCCGGGCCGCCGTTTCCGTCGGTGTGGCCGGTGTCTTCATCGAAACCCATAACGATCCGGACAATGCGCCGTCAGATGGCCCGAACATGGTGCCTTTACATGACCTGCCAGCACTTCTAAAAACATTGCAACAACTAGACTCAATCGTAAAAGGACAGAACTAAGATGACTGAAATTATCGATATCAACGCCCGCGAGATTCTCGACAGCCGTGGCAACCCGACCGTTGAAGTAGACGTATTGCTCGAAAGCGGCGCTTTCGGCCGTGCTGCCGTGCCATCAGGCGCATCCACCGGCGCGCATGAGGCCGTAGAAAAGCGTGATGGCGATGCCAAGCGTTTCCACGGTAAAGGCGTGAAGAAAGCCGTTAACGCTGTTAACACAGATATTTACGATTCCCTGGTTGGTTTCGACGCCACAGACCAGCGCTCGATCGACAACGCCCTGATCACGCTGGATGGTACGGCGAATAAGAGCCGTTTCGGCGCGAACGCGATCCTCGGTGTATCCCTGGCTGTTGCCAAGGCGGCCGCTGAAGATCACGGCCTGTCCCTGTACCAATATATCGGTGGCGTTTTCGCCCACACATTGCCAGTCCCAATGATGAACATCATCAATGGGGGTGCGCATGCCGATAACCCGGTCGATATCCAGGAATTCATGATCATGCCAGTTGGTGC
Source organism: Alphaproteobacteria bacterium (assembly GCA_036404835.1). Classification (GTDB taxonomy): domain Bacteria; phylum Pseudomonadota; class Alphaproteobacteria; order Micavibrionales; family SZUA-601; genus DASWYT01. Next base: position 1,891 of record DASWYT010000052.1, read on the forward strand.
AACCAACATGATGGAAGCCCTGCAAACCGGTGCTGAAATTTTCCACACGCTGAAGAAAAACCTGAAAGCCGCTGGTTACAACACCAATGTCGGTGATGAAGGCGGTTTCGCGCCGGCCCTGCGTTCTTCCAAGGAAGCTCTGGACTTCATCATGAAATCCACCGAACAGGCTGGTTACAAGCCAGGTAAAGATGTCATGCTGGCTCTGGACGTTGCCTCCACCGAATTCTTCAAAGGCAACAAATACCACCTGGCCGGTGAAGGCAAAAACCTGTCTTCCGATGGCATGGTCCAGTATCTGGCCGACCTGGTCCGCCAGTACCCGATTGCCTCCATCGAAGATGGTATGGCTGAAGATGACTGGAATGGCTGGCAGAGC
>DASWYT010000053.1:0-7333 GCA_036404835.1 Alphaproteobacteria bacterium
AAATAGGTTTGTTCAGAACGATAAGGCTGATAAACGGTGTGAATTGTTTCTTCTGAATTAGCATGATCCATAATTAAATCCTTGTTCTAATAAGTAAGTATAATGCATTTTAATACAATTTTAATATTATGTCAATGATTCTGTGCGCTGGAACCTTGCTTTCCGGCCGTTTGCTTTCATGTGATTGAGGTGTAAACAACCTCTCGACCCCATTCATTGAAAGGAATGACCCCATGTTGAAATCCCTGACCCTGGCCGCCGTGATGGTTCTTGGCTCCCTGTCCCTGGCCCATGCTGCCGATACGACTGCCACCGCACCGGTGAAACAGATGCGCCAGCACCACCGCATGATGAATAACAGCCCATGCGCCCCTGTTTTCGAAGCCTGTCAAAAAGCCGGCTATAACCAGGGCGGCATGAAAGACGGCAAAGGCCTTATTGCGAATTGCGTCAAGCCATTAGATGAAGGCAAATCCGTTGCCGGCGTCACCATCGACAAAGCAAAAGTAGAGGCGTGCAAAGCACATCACGTAGCCCGAAAAGCTGAATTCGATCAAAAAATGAAAAACGACCCGGAATTCGCGAAGAAAGTGCAGGAACGCAAAGCCCGCTGGGAAGCCCGTATGAATGCGGCAAAAGCCAAGGCTGCTCCGGTCGCAGTACCAACAGCACCGGCTGCACATTAATTCCTCCTCCGAATTAAATTGTGGCCATGCCGCCTGCTTCAACGCAGGCGGCTTTTTTTATGCTATAGTCCATTTGACGGCCTCCCCTATTCTTGGTAAAAACAAGCACTTTCCTTTTTCAAAAGCACCTCTGCAGGATTGCATAATGTTTAATAAACTTCTTGGTTTCATGTCTGCCGATATGGCGATCGATCTGGGTACTGCCAACACGCTCGTCTATGTACGCGGCCGTGGCATTGTCCTGAACGAGCCTTCCGTTGTCGCTATTTCCGTGGCGCGCGGTCGCAAACAGGTTCTGGCCGTCGGTAACAAAGCCAAAGAAATGCTGGGCCGTACGCCTGGTAACATTATTGCCATTCGCCCGCTGCGCGACGGTGTTATCGCCGATTTCGATGTCGCGGAAGAAATGATCAAACACTTCATCCGTGAAGTGCATAACCGCAGCGTCTTTATCAGCCCGCAGGTTGTCATTTGCGTTCCATCAGGTTCGACCGCCGTGGAGCGTCGCGCAATTGTTGAATCCGCTGAATCCGCTGGCGCACGCCGCGTTGAACTGATCGAAGAACCAATGGCTGCTGCGATTGGTGCCGGCCTGCCCGTGACCGATCCAACCGGTTCGATGGTTGTTGATATTGGTGGCGGCACGACCGAAGTCGCCGTTATTTCCTTGGGCGGTATCGTTTATGCCCGCTCTGCCCGCGTTGGCGGTGACAAGATGGATGAAGCCATCATTTCCTATATCCGCCGCATGCATAATTTGCTGATCGGTGAAGCGTCCGCCGAGAAAATCAAAAAAGAAATCGGCACCGCCTGCCCGCCGGAAAAAGGTGAAGGCGCGATGATCGAAGTCAAAGGCCGCGATTTAATGAATGGCGTGCCAAAAGAAATCGTCATTTCCCAGCGCCAGATCGCCGAAGCCCTGGCCGAGCCGGTCGCGCAAATCATCGAAGCGGTGAAAGTCGCTCTCGAACACACCGCTCCTGAACTGGCCGCCGATATCGTCGATAAAGGTATCGTCCTCACCGGTGGTGGCGCTCTGTTGAAAAATCTGGACCTGGTCCTGCGTCATGCCACCGGCCTGCCGGTCATGGTCGCCGAGAACCCTCTGAACTGCGTTGCTTTAGGCACGGGTCGCGCCCTTGAAGAAATGGCCACCCTGCGTAACGTTCTGGTGGGTATGTACTAAGCAAAGAATCTTGGAAGAACACTTCTAAAAACCCTGGAAATCCAGGGTTTTTTATTGAGATTTTAACAATAATATGTTAATTATTAAGATGTCTTTAAACCCCTTTCCCCTGATGTGATTTCCACGCGATGACATTCAATCAATGGACCAAGGTTGCTGCCGGTTTTACCACGACGGTCATTGGAGCTGTGGCCGGGCTGGCGGGTGTCGGCTTTATGTCGGAACAGGATTTCAAGGAAAAACTGCAGACGTTCGACAAAGATAAAATCGAACGCACATTATCATCCCACACAGAAAATAAAGACGCATCGGACCGTCTGGATCACGCCATGGATGGTGAGATATTGGCGTTGTTTCAATGCGGCCCGCATATCGCGGCAAAAGTGGACGGACTGCAATCCGCCGATGGCCACACGATATTACAGGATAACGGCGATCATTTCATCCGCTGGAACACGCATGACCAAAAATATGAGCGGCTGGAAAAAATCCTGGCGACCATCGATCCAAAAACAAAAACGCAATTCGTCGCCACGTATAACATCGAACATAAAGACCTTGTCATGCATTGGGGCGGTACGGATTTCTTCAGCCCGGTCGATATGATGCAGGCCACTATCACGGCCAGCGGCGGCATCAGTCCGCGTGCCCTGGACGGGATCACCTATACCAATCTGGCCTTTGATGCTTTGGAACAGACATATTCCGGTTTAAATCCGGCCGAGGTCAATACCAGCATCGTGACACATTCCGTCGGTGCCGCCGCCGGATCTTTATCGCATCTGACCGCCACAGAACGAGGTTATGCGGTAAACAAGATTATCCACGCCGATCCGTTCGGTGGACAAAAAGCCATGGAAACGGCGGCAAAAGCTATGGGCTTATCGGAAGAATTGCTGGGCAGACACGTCACATCCGTCAAACCGGAAAATCCCGGCCTCCTTGATCAATTCAAAGATGCGTCACGCATTATGGGGCAAAAAGAAACAATCGCCGCAAAAGACCATTTCGGCAAAAGCATCAGCGTTGCTTATAACAACAAGATTCACGGGAACCGGAACAATTAACCGGATACCTTCTATTCAATTACTTTGTATGCTTTTCCACAAAACCGGTAATCAAAGGCCGAACGAAATCGCGCCAGCGGCGGCCGTTGAACAGTCCGTAATGGCCGACATCCGGTTGCAACTGATATTGTTTCTGCGACGGTTTCAGACCGCTGCACAAAGTGATGGCGGCTTTGGTCTGGCCGGTGGCGGAAATATCATCCAGCTCACCTTCGATACAGAGCAGGGCCGTTTTTTTGATCTGGCTCAAATCCAGTTTCAGTCCACGGAACATAAACTCGCCTTTTGGCAGTGAATGTTTCTGGAAGACATGTTCAACCGTCTGGATGTAAAACTCCGCCGGCAAATCCATCACCGCCAGATATTCATCATAGAATTTGCGATGCGTTTCAGCATCGGCACCATCACCACGCACCAGATGTTTGAAATACTGCATATAGGAATCAATATGGCGATCCAGATTCATGCTCATGAAACCGGTCAGTTGCAGGAAGCCCGGATAAACCTGGCGGAAGGCGCCAGCATAAGCGGGTGGAACCGTGCTGATCGCATAACGTTTGAACCAGCCGAGCGGCTTGCGCATCGAGAGTTTATTCACTTCAGTCGGATTGACGCGTGTATCGATCGGGCCGCCGATCAGGATCATGCTGCGCGGCGCATGTTTCGGTTCGGTTTGCGAAATGGCGGCAACGGCGGCAATCACCGGAACGGATGGCTGGCACACCGCCATCACATCACTGTCCGGACCCAGATACTTGATAAAATCGATATAGTAATCGATACAGTCATTCAGATCGAAATAGCCACGGCTTAACGGCACGTTACGGGCATTTTTCCAATCGGTGATATAGACATCATGATAAGGCAGCAGGGCCTCGACCGTGCCGCGCAACAAGGTGGCATAGTGACCTGATTGCGGTGCCGCCAGCAATAATTTCGGGCGGACAGGTGCGCCCTGCACAATAAAATGTTTCAGGCGGCAAAATGGCTTGTCATGCACGTCCTCTTCACGCACACGATGCGGCTTGCCGTTGATCAGCACTTCCTGGATGTTGAAGTCAGGCTGTTCGAAACGGCGTGTAATGCGAAAAGTCAGATCGGCTGTCGCGGCCAGTGTGCGGCCTATCGGCGTGAAACTTAAAGGCGACATCGGATTCTGAAAGACATCACGTGTCGTTTCCGCCCAGAGGCGAACCGGCGTCAGGGCGGCGTAACCCATTTCATAGAGATTATAAAGACCTGTCGGCATTAGCTTTTGATCCCTTCGACCCTGATATTCCAGTCTCAACTATAAAGAGATAGGCTTAGAAAGAGGTTAAACCAGAGAATCCAGCAAAATAGCGGCTTGCAGGACAATATTATGTTTAAATACAACGGAGGCTGTGCCATAGGGCCACCGTCCTTTTTAAAGAATCAGTGATTCACAAGGCATGAAACTTCAGAATCCATTTGATACAGATAAAAAAAAGCGGCCCGTAAAGGCCGCGTTTTTGTTCAGGCTTTGATTTAAGCGCCCATGGCCATCTTGCCGTGGCAATGTTTGTATTTCTTGCCGGAACCGCATGGGCATAAACTATTGCGTGGCGTATTGACCCAGGTAGCTGGATCATTCTGATCAAATGCCTTGCGCGCGACACGTTCAACCTTTGGCACGGCCATACGTTCCGGGAAACCGACGATACCGGCAGACGCCATAGGATCGGCTTCATCCAGACTTGGGCGGATTTCCTGCAAACGCTGGCGTTGCAGATTATTCTGGCGGCGTTTCCAGGCTTCGACATCGTCAATCGAACCGACGGACAGATGGAACAGGGATGTTAGGACGAATTCGCGATATTGCGCCAGCATCAGCTGGAACAAATGGAATGCTTCGGTGCGGTATTCGTTCAGCGGGTCGCGCTGGCCATAGGCACGTAGATTGATACCCTGACGCACATGATCCAGATGGTACAAATGATCTTTCCAGGCTTTATCCAGACCGTGCAGAACGACACCGCGTTCCAGATCATTGAAAGCCTGCAATGACAATTGGCTCACTTCAACCGTATCCGGTTGTGCATTGAGACCGAACATATCCGGATGGGTCAGCATCGCGGCCACGGTTGTCGCCTGGATATCGTGCCATTGCTCGATCAGGGTGCTGCGGACGGTCGCTTCGAGTTTCTGCTCATCCGCGCCTTCTTCATCAGCCCAGGCCGCCACCGGCAGATCACGGCCGGTCAGGCTCTTCAGGGAACGTGCCAGCCCGGCAACATCCCATTGTTCCTTATAGGAACCATTCGGGATTGCGTTGCCGACCAGCTCGGTCGCTGTTTCGTCGATCATTTCCTCGATCACGTCACGCACATCGTCGGCCGTCATCAATTCGCGGCGCAATTCATAAATAACCTTACGCTGGTCATTCATGACGTTATCCTGTTTCAATAAGTGGCGGCGTGCATCGAAATGCTGTGCTTCCACTTTTTTCTGCGCTTTTTCAATCGCCGTGTTGATCCATGGATGGAAGATCGATTCACCCGGCTTCAGGCCCAGGCGCTGGAGCATAACATCGAGACGCTCGGAACCGAAAATACGCATCAGATCATCCTGCAGCGACAGGAAGAATTTCGAGGCGCCCGGGTCACCCTGACGGCCGGAACGGCCGCGCAGCTGGTTGTCGATACGGCGTGACTCGTGACGTTCTGTACCGATCACATACAGACCACCGGCTTCTTTCACTTTCTCATTGTCGCTGGCGACTTGTTGATTCATCGCTTCGCGCAGCACAGCGACCTGTTCCGGTGTTTCGTCACCGGTCAGTTGCTGTTGTGCCAGCATTTCGGCGTTACCGCCCAGTTTAATATCGGTACCGCGACCGGCCATGTTGGTGGCAATCGTAATCGCGCCCGGACGACCGGCCTGTGCCACGATAAAGGCTTCCTGTTCATGGTGGCGCGCATTGAGGACCTGGTGCTTGATACCGGCTTTTTTAAACGCGCGGGACAATTCTTCGGATTTCTCGATCGATGTCGTGCCCACCAGAGCCGGCTGCTGACGCTCAACACATTCTTTCACCAGCGCGATGATCGCCTCATCTTTTTCAGCTTCGGTACGATAAATCTCGTCATTCTGGTCACGACGCGCCACATTACGGTGCGTCGGCATTTCCACCACATCGAGATTATAGATCTCGCCGAATTCGGTGGCTTCCGTCATCGCCGTACCGGTCATGCCGGACATTTTTGGATAGAGGCGGAAGAAATTCTGCAACGTGATCGAGGCCACGGTCTGGTTTTCCGGCTGGATCTGCACACGTTCCTTGGCTTCGATCGCCTGGTGCTGGCCCTCGGAGAAACGACGGCCCGCCATCATACGGCCGGTAAATTCATCAATGATAAAAATCTTGCCGTCCTTGACGATGTAATCCTTGTCACGGCGCATCATTTTATGGGCGCGCAACGCCATATTGACGTGATGCAACACCTGCATATTGACCAAATCATAGAGATGGCTGTCGGCGCTGATCAATTCGGCGGCACGCAGCAGATCTTCCATCTTTTCCACACCGTCTTCGGTGAAGTTGACGGTTTTCATCTTCTCGTCTTTTTCGATATCATCTTCGGTGATTTGCGGCATCAGCGCATCGATGGTGACATACATTTCGCTGGTATCTTCGGCCGGACCAGAAATGATCAGCGGGGTACGCGCTTCATCGATCAGGACGGAATCGACTTCGTCGATGATCGCGTAGTTGAACGGGCGCTGGGATAATTCATCCTCGCGGAATTTCAGATTGTCGCGCAGATAATCGAAACCGAATTCGTTATTCGTGCCGTATGTAATATCGCAACGATAAGCGGCGCGGCGCTCGGCATCGGACATGTCATTCTGGATGCAACCGATGGTCAGGCCCAGCTGGCGGTGCAAACGGCCCATCCAGTCAGAGTCACGTTTGGCGAGGTAATCATTGACGGTAATGACATGCACGCCTTTGCCGGTCAGCGCATTCAGATACGCCGGCAGGGTGGAGACAAGTGTCTTACCTTCACCGGTCCGCATCTCGGCGATCTTACCCTGGTGCAGGACGATACCGCCCATCAGCTGGACATCGTAATGACGTTCGTTGAAGACGCGTTTCGCAGTTTCGCGGACGACGGCATAGGCTTCCGGCAGAATCTGGTCGAGGGTTTCACCGGCCTGCAGACGGGCTTTGAATTCAGCGGTCTTGGCGGTCAGGGCATTATCATCCAGAACGGATATGGCCGGTTCGAGTGCGTTGATCTGTTCAACGATCTCGCGCAGCTGTTTCAGCTGGCGTTCGTTACGGCTGCCAAAGATGAGGCGGGATAAAGACGATATCATTTTTTTTACGTAATCCGGTTAAAACCAATGGTAACAGCCGTCCTCTCAGAGGC
>DASWYT010000054.1:0-6504 GCA_036404835.1 Alphaproteobacteria bacterium
CGCCAAAACGAGACCGAACAGGGTCAGCGTATTGATCGAGAAGCCGAACATATACATGAAGGCGAACGTACCCAAAATCGATACCGGCACCGCCAGTAACGGAATGACCGCAGCACGCCAGCTTTGCAGGAACACCATTACAACAATGACCACCAGGATGATCGCCTCGAACAGCGTATGCACAACCGCTTCGATGGAGCCCCGCACGAAAATGGTCGGGTCATAAGCGATCTTGAAATCGACATCCTCAGGGAATGTCTTTTTCATCTGCTTCATGGCTTCACGGATATTGTCGGAAATCTCGATCGCGTTGGAACCCGGGATCTGGAAGATACCGATACCGGTTGCCGGTAAATTATCCAGCATCGCTTCCGTACCATAGGTTGATGCACCCATCTCGATACGGGATACATCTTTCAGACGGGTGATACCGCCATCTTCATTCGTCTTCAGGATAATATTACCGAATTCTTCCGGTGTCTGAAGGCGACCCTGTGTGTTAATAGGCAGCTGGATATCCAGCGTATTCGGATTGGGTGAAGCGCCGATGGTACCGGCAGCCACCTGAACGTTCTGTTCGCGGATGGCACGGGTGATATCGCCCGCTGTCATGTTACGCGCAGCGATTTTTTGCGGATCGAGCCAGATCCGCATCGCATAGTCACCACCGCCAAAGATACGTGCCTGGCCAACACCGGAAATACGCGCCAGCTTGTCCTTGACGTTCAGCGCGGCATAGTTGCGCAGATATAATGTATCGTAACGGCCATTCGGTGAAATCAGGTGAACCACCATCGCCAGATCAGGCGAGCTTTTGACAACCGTCACACCCTGTGTCCGCACTTCTTCAGGCAAACGCGGCAAGGCCTGGGATACACGGTTCTGCACCAGCTGTTGCGACAAATCGCCATCCGTACCAAGTTTAAACGTAATCGTGATGGATAAACGGCCATCCGTTGTTGCCTGGGACGACATATAGAGCATGTTCTCGACGCCGTTAATCTGTTCTTCCAGTGGCGCGGCCACCGTTTCAGAAATAACGGTCGGGTTGGCGCCGGAATATTGCGCTGTCACCACGACGGATGGCGGCGTGACTTCCGGATATTCGGAAATCGGCAACATCTGCATTGCAATGGCGCCACCCAACACAATAATGACCGACAACACGCCCGCAAAAATCGGACGATCGACGAAAAAGCGCGAAAAGTTCATATCAGACCCATGACCCTCTTAATGGCTGCCAGCAGCAGCATTTTCTTTTTTAATATCTTCAGAGATCGCGCCCAGCGTTTTTGGCGCAGGCATCGCTTCATTCTTCACAACCGGAGCGGCTGGTTTTTCAACCTTGGCATCAACCGCCGGAGCTTTTGGTGTTTCAACAGGCTCTTCTTTCGCTTTTGGCGCTTCGACCGGTGCAACATCATCTGGAATCATATCTTCCGCCTGTTCATCCACAGGCGCAGCCGGTGTTTCCTCTACCGTAATCGGCTCGACAATGTCAGCCGGCGCAACAGCTTCATCAGCTTCAGGGGCCGGTTGCTCTTCCATCGGCTGAACAAGCGTATCCGGACGCAGACGCTGCAGCCCTTCTGTGACGATCTTATCGCCATCTTTCAAGCCTTCGAGCACGATGCGCTTATTGTCAGCCGTACCGCCCAGTATGACCGGTGTGTAGACAATCTTGTTATCGGCACTGACCGTGTATACGTATTTTTTATCCTGGTCGGTGCTGATCAAACGATCCGGCACTAAAATCATATTGGCCATTTCGGTCTGCCCCAGACGCGTCTTGGCAAACATGCCCGGCACCAGGGCCTTATCTTTATTCGCAAAGATCGCACGGGCACGGATCGTACCGGATGCGGAATCCAGCTTGTTGTCAAAACTGACGATCTTGCCGTCATAGACAACGCTGTCATCCGTATTCAGCACCAATTGCACCGGCAGGGCGGAATCGCCCTCGGCCTGGGCCTGTTGGCGGATCATCTTCACGTAAGTATGTTCATCCACATCGAAATCGGCATAGATGGAATCAATCGATACGATCGTGGCCAGCGTTTTCTCGGTCGTGGGGCTGACCAGGTTACCGACTGTGATCTCGGCACGGCTGATCTTGCCACGTACTGGCGCGCGGATCGTCGCATATTGCAGGTTCAAACTGGCCTGCTGGACAGCGGCGGCGGCGGATTGCTTGTTGGCTTCGGCAACGCGCTGTGTGTTTTTACGTTCATCGAGATCGCGTTGGGAAATTGCATTTTCACCGATCAGACGCTGGGCACGATCCAGTTCCGTACCACTGAGCACGCTCTGGGCCTGTGCCGCCGCCTGAGCGGCTTTGGCACGATCCAGCTCAGCCTGATAAGGACGCGGGTCAATCAGGAATAAAGGCTCATCTTTCTCGACAATATCACCCGGATTGAAATAAATCTTTTGGATGGCTCCATTGACGCGCGGGCGGACTTCCACCGTATCGACAGCCACCAGCGTGCCGGAAAATTCCAGCCATTGCTGCGCCGGCTCGGCTTTCAGCGTCATGATCTTAACCGGCATCGGGCCTTGCGGCATACCGGCACCCGGAGCGGCAACCTCGGCGGAACCATGGAGTTTATGCCAGCCATACCAGCCTGCGCCAGACAGGATTGCCAGGATGATCAGAATTTTAAACGCTTTCATGAGCGGGCTCCTCTTTATTCTCTATTTTTAAGGCCGGTGCACGGCCTGTTAACGTGACAAATCTTTTTTGCAGCGCCAGGTGAATCATTTCTTTTTCTGCTTGGCGGCCGGTTTATCCTCGAGCGACTCATGATGCTTCATGATCGCCCGCAGCAAACCAGGGAAACGGACTTCCACATCCTTGCGGCGCAGGCTGCTATCGACGCTGGTGCCGTTCTTTTCAGAATAGACCAGGCCGGCTTCGCGCAGGACGCGGAAATGGAAGGATAAGGTTGATGGGGATAAAGCTTTGCAGCTTTTATTACAATTCAGGCATTTCGTTTCCATCAAACGCATCACGATCTGCCGACGGATAGGGTCGGACAGCGCGTGAAGAATACCGGTCAGCGTCATCTGGTCGATTGCTGGATGGTGAAATGGCTTTGGCATATGGGAAAAACCGGACGAATCAGGTGGATAAGGCCACTCTACGGACTTTACTTCCAAATTTCAATACTATTGAAATAACAACACTGGATTCAAAAAAATTAACCGATTGACCCAGGCGGCCATGTCAGGACAAAAGCGACACCATCATCCATATTCCGGATGACAATCTCGCCATTCTGCCCACGCATCAAACCGTTGCACAGAGCCAGGCCCAGCCCGGTCCCGGCTTGTTGCGAATCCTCGCGGTGCAAACGGTTATACTTATCGAAAATAATATTCATCTCTTCGGCGGGGATAGTCGCGCCTTTATTAATGATCGTCAATGTAAAGCGGTCATCGGCAATCTTGTCAAAGCGCAACAAGACCGGCATGTCCGGCAGGGAGTGGCGCAAGGCATTATCCAACAGATTGATCAGAGTCAGTTCCGTTGCCGACATATCGACACTGATCAGATCGACGAAATCGACATTCTCTATAGAGATGCGGTCCCTGTTATCGAGCAAACGCCAGCGTATCTTATCCATGACGCTGTTGACCAGTTGCGACGGGCGGGTTTTCTCGATGCGGAATTTGGTCAGGCCGGCTTCCAGCTTGGTCATCGCTAGGATATTCGTGACAAAACCATCCAGGCGGTTGGCCTCGGCATAGGCATTATCCACCAACGCCCGCACCTGTTGTTCCTTGAGCTTGTTATGCGATGACATATACAAGCCCAGCGAACCGATGATCGAGGCCAGCGGCGTTTTCAGATCATGCGATACGCTCGACATGATATGCATGCGCAATTTGTCTTTTTCCTTCAGCACATCACGTGCATAGGATTGCTGGTCAGCTTTCACGTATTCGAGGATCGATGCGATCATCTCAGACAAAGTCCGATAATCCAGGGTCGATTCAAACGAAACATGACCGGTCGTCCGCTTGATGGCAAGAACACCGACATCATTGCTCATAGTGGATAAAGGCAGATAGACCCAATGTGTTGCCGGGTCTTTTTTATAAGAATAAATATGGCCCTGACGCAGGTCGGTCCACAGATCATTCACGAAGGTCAGATCAGCATCATTATGCTCGGCATCCTCTTCGAAAACGACCTCTAATTTATTCTCATTGATCAGGGTCGGGACAAAGAAGATAATGTCGGTCTGTAAATGTTGATGCAGCTTGCTTTTTAAATCAGCCAGAATCGAACGCACATCCTTGTGTTTCAGCGGGCTGGCATTGATATCCAGCAACATCGATAGATTCTTTTCCTTTAATTCGCTCTTGCGGTATTGCATCATCATCAACGCACTGATCGCCGAGGTCGAGGCTGCGGTTATCACGAATGTCACCCAGTTCACCAGATCGGAGAAACCCTCGACACTGAAACCGTATGATGCATTCATAAAGAAGTAGTTCAGACCCAGCGACGTGATCATCGTACAGATCAGACCACCCCAGACACCGGCCTGTAACGCGCACAAATTCGCGAAGATAATAAAGATCAAATAAATATAGGTATTATTCACGCCGATCCAATAATGATTGAATACGTAATGCAGACTGATGGCGATCAGGATCGCGAAGAAACCGTACAACAGGCCAATCGACAGATCCACTATCGATGCGGCAAAGAATGAGCGGACCTTATTGCCAAGGCGGACCAGAACGCCCGACCGCGGCACGAATGTATCGATATCATCGATCACGCAATCCGATTCATCAGGCAATGTACGGGCGCAATGGAAAATATTATACTTATCATCAAGCCGCTTGACCGTATGATCGATCATCAAACGAGTGACGACGAAACCTTTTACATCCTGTTCGAATAAATGCAGCTTGAGGTAATCAGGAGCTGTCGGATTCTCGACATAGCTGAACTCGCCACCCATGCTTTCGGACATGGCTTGCAAACTATGCAGGCGGCGGCCTATCTGCGCTGGGTTCCTGTCACTTTCAGGTTCCTTGAGACACAATATCCGCCATTGTGCACCATTCTGCCGCGCGAATCGCACGACAGACTTTAACATGTTGATCTCGTTACTTTCCAGCGTAATGAAACCGAGAATCAGGGGCGTCTTGTTTTCGGACATGTTGATATCATGTGTCATTCGTTATTGTTTATCCAAGAAAAAGGCGGCACGGAGGCCACCTTTTCCGAAGTTGAAATGATCTTATCTAAAAAATTCGGTTTATTCGACTGCTTTTTCAACGCGGTCGCCAAAATCTTCGATAGCGTCACCGGCTTTTTCGGCGGGTGTGCGGTCCTGCATCTCTTCCGATGCATTTTCGACACCTTCGGCCATCTCATCGGCTGCCGCTTCAATACGACCACCCAGTGATCTGTCTTCTTGGCGCGTGTAATGCATAATAACAGCCAGGGCGATAATGGTCGCAGCCACCAAAGCCAGAATATACATCACTGTATTGGTACCGTTTGTACGTATCGTTGTCATGGGGACACTCCTTTAAATTGTTTTTGTAAAATGGTTGAAAGAACCCGTATCTCGTTATGATTAATTATAAGAAACGGACATGTCGTTGAGGTCTTTGAACGGACAGTCCACAGAGAACATACTGTCAAAAATCTGCAACTCGTTGATCACATCAAAATCCGGGTGAGCCGGGTTTTCTTGTGTAAAATCTTCATACATGACGAACCTCCCTTGGGTAGATGGTGCGCTGCTTTTTGCTGCACCTGGTGTATAGAATGGATTTTGTATACGCTTGGTCATGTCCCTATTGTTAGATTCGTTCTTATCAATTCACTGTAAGATCATGACAGGGGACTTATAAAAGCTGCATAAATAGCAAGATTAGAACCCGAATAATTCGTATCGTTTTTTTATGCCTGCCCCCCTACATCTGTTCTCATGTAATGACCATGCAAATGTTTGTTACGCGCATAAGGGCGGTTCTGAAAGCCCGAAAGCCATAAACCGAAGAGGTAATTATGCGTAGTCTTTTTGGGTGATCAGCGGATTCCCCGCTGATCGGCCAATTTAACCCGCATCGTGCCACCCCTGACAGGATGCACCACAACGACCATGGAGAATATTATGTCTCAGTCATCTAAAGTTCAAAATCAAGGCAAACAACAAGACAGCAAACAACAACAAGATAAATTTAGCCGCGGCGAGGAAACCAGCCGCCCGCAACAGGACAAAAGCAGCCAGCGCGACAGCAATCGCCCGTCCAGCGGCAATAACGACATGAATTATCAGCGTAATAATCAAGATACGCGCCGATAATCGTTTACATCTGTAAACGAACAAGAACCGCTCCGGGGCGTTCCGGGGCGGTTTTTTTTTGTGGTTTTTCAACCCTCCGGTACCGTCTTTATCAGTTTTTTATATCCCGGCAGCTTGTCCATATAGATGCTTTAGCGCCGCCGGGCCGATAATAACAAATGACACT
>DASWYT010000055.1:0-11088 GCA_036404835.1 Alphaproteobacteria bacterium
ACTTGGCTTGATGGTGGCGATGCTCGGCGTATTCTTTAGTGAAACACTCGACATGCCGATCCTCGATGGTGTCGCATCCCTGGTGATCGGCCTGATCCTGGCGACGATTGCCGGTTTCCTGGCCTATGAATCACAATCCCTGCTGACCGGCGAAGGTGTCTCCCCACAAGTCCGTGCCAGCATCGAACGGATCGCCGCAACGGAACCAGGTGTCACCCGCCCGAACGAAGTGTTGACGATGCATTTCGGCCCGCACGATGTATTGGTTGCGTTGAGTCTGGATTTCGATGACCAGTTACCCGCCGCACAGGTCGAACAGGCTGTGACGAATATCCAGCGTCGTATTCGTGCCACCCATCCGGAAGCAACGCGCATCTTTGTTGAAGCCCAAAGCTTCGAAGCCCACCGCCGAACCAAGCCAGTGATGGTGGAAGACATAGATTAAAACGCAAAATCATCATCCGCAAAAGAAGGCACCGGCTTTGGAAAACGCGGCCAGGACCGTGTCTTGATCTTGCCTTCGGCCATCTGCCCGTTTTCCAGCCATTGTTCGAGATAGGCCCGGTCGATCATCAGATCTTGTGATGCTTTGGGTGTGTTGAATTTGCGTTTATATTTATATTCGACACCTTCAATGTCGTTATGAACCATCTCGTTCATTTTGTGATAGAAATAATCCTGTTTCGAAAACTGCTTCTCTTTGATCAGCGACCAGTCCTGTTCCGTTTTGACGATATCGTATGTCCGTTCAAGATCACCGAAACTGATGTAATCATGATCCGTCTTAAGTGCCGGCTTCTCACCGAAATGCGGAATGCTTTTTAAAAATCTTCCCATGTTGTCGCGTAATGTTTCAACGGGGTTCTTGATCTCGAATTTCAAAAGATAGAACAGAATCATATCTTTCCGTTTGGCATGATCGTAATCCCACCCCTCACAGAGATGACGCTTCGTTGCAACAAGTTTTTTCTGCAATGTCTCGGGGTTTGTTATCATGTTATCCGTTGCCACGGCGAGATCACGGTAAAAATCATCACGCACCGGATTAACCGTCACATAAACAGCCCTGTCATTGCCTGCTTCGGGATCCAGAGGGAAAAGTTTTGGAGCCGGTGACTTCTTAAATCTTTCCTTGGGATCCAATGCCAGAAAACGGGTTTGTTGATAGGATTTGTCACGCGCCGCAATCGTATAGCGGGAAAACGGGGCGTCCTGTCCCGAAAATACATGACGATCCAGAACCGCATTGATTTCCCCACCCAGAACCGGCGTGGTTTTTATAATTTCCGCAGCGAATTCCGGTTCATCCTCATAATCGTCCCAATAATCATCATATTTGTCGTTAAAATCAAAATCGTTATCCTCGTCTTCATCCTGGAGATATTCCGGTGGGGTTGTTTCCCGCTCAAACAACTCCGCTTCTTCCTCGGACGCGAGAACATAAGAAAATTTATCGGCCATTGTTTTCTTAAAGCGCAGATATCGGGCGAATTCACGGGGACCTGTTTTCCATGTCCGGAAAATATCCCGCAATATCTCGCCATGGCTGGCTGTGCGACCCTTGTAATCATAAGGGTCCAGAGTGAACGGCAGCGTCACAATATTTTTCGGGCGTGGTTTGTCCGGGGATGATCTTGTGGCACAGGCCACAAAACGACCCTCTGTCTTTAAAAGCCTGTCCAATTCACCAGCCAGGCGCGGATCGATCCTGATACGGGGGTCATAAGCGATCTTGCCGATCATTTTACCATCGATACGCGGTATCTTCAGATATTTTGCAATCGCCTCTTCATAAGGCAGGTCCTTCAGATGCTTCGGCTTGTCCGTCAAATTGTACCAAGACAATAACACATCCTGCATCGTCATGTTCAGGACGCCGTGAATCTCTTTTTTGACATCCGGAAATAATTTACGCAGGCTGCCTGTCTGAAAATTACGGATCGTGGATTGATACCAGCCATCCGGCAAATAAGTCTGGCGCAGGCGCGAGACAGGATAATCGCTTAAGCGCGCGGCAACGGCATCATTGTGCCAGTTATTCTCTTCCTGCCCCGTACTCATTTTCAGAAAAACGCCCTTATAAAAACAAAAGACGGCCCGTTCCGGCCGCCTTTTCAGGATGATGCATCTTAGGAAAACATCATAAATATGTCAATATATTAATCTATACGGTTTCCAGTTTCTGGCGCAGCATTTGCGGTGTTTCCTCGCGGCGTTTCAACGTGCCGGTCTCGATCAGCAGATCATACAAAGCCGGGTTGAGATACAGGGTCGGTGCACCGTGACGGTCGCTGGATGCCGAGATCGGGTACAGGACTTCACCCATCGCTTTGTCAGGATTGATCTTTTTGTTTTTTCCAAGCTCGGCATGAATGAATGAAAGATATTCATCGGCCGCCTCACGGAAACTTTCCGTGCCATGGTTCTTTTGGCCGGTAAATTCCCAACCCATCTCATGAATTTCCGACAAGGTGAACAGACTTTTACGGCGTTCCTGCGAAATAAAACTTTTCTCTTCAACCATGCCGATCATCTCGCCCAGACCGGCTTCCTGCCATTCCGGATGTTTCGCGATGATCTCTTTCTCTTTGCTGTTCGGCTTTGTCCAGCCGAAAGCCGTCGTCAGGCGCATATCATAGGTTTTCTTAAAGGATAAAGGATCGCCGACACGCCCCTCCGTGATGTCCGCCATGTTTTTATAAAATTCTCTGCGTGCATTTTTTCGGGCGCGTTCCCGTACGGTCAGGCCGCGCTTCTTATCTTTATCGGGAAAAACATCACTATATTTATGAGGCGCCATGACGACACCTTTCTGGATATGGATCGGACGATAGGCATGCTCCGCATAGCGCTTGTCGAAATAACGCGTGAACGGACCATCCTCAGCCATACCGAAAAGCTTTTCATCAATCGCACGCGAGACGCTGCGGCTGAAAATCGGTTCCGCGCCGGGATTTTTACGATAGTCGGATGCACGCATGACCGGACCGATAGTCGCCATTTCGGCAACAAGCGCATCAAGCTTATGCGGCTCGCCGGTGTCTGTTTCTGTTGCGTGATTCTGCTGATGCGGTCTTGTATGATAAGCTACAATTTTCTGGATAACAGACGTTTTAATTCCTTTGATTTTGAAAAAGATGCTCAGTTCTTTTTCATCGATCTGATGTTTTCGCATGATATCGGTCAGCAAACGGGCATGGCTTGCCATCCAACCCTTGTAATAATTATCATTCATCTGATAAGGAAGATCAATCATTTTGACGCGATAGCGATATTTTTCCGGCTCTTCCAACGATTCTGCCAGCTTCACGCCTGCATGCATCTCGAATGCGCCATTCATATCGAAGACTTCGTCGATATGGCGTGCCAGACGCGGCGTGATATCGAGGCTGGATTTATGATTTGACCACAGATCGACCGTTTTCGCAGTGATGGTCGGTATATTGATGAAGGCCGCCACAAATTCGGACGCCGATAAATGCGCGTACTTTGCCGGTTTCTGGGTAAAGCGATCCCATGCGAGCGCGATTTCATTGAGCGTATCGGCCAGACTGCGCTTGTTATATAATTGATCGGGCGGGAATTGATTTTTGTCCCGTTGATCCCAGTCTTTCAGGATGCGGTGATGGCCCGGAGCAACATCCTTATTGCGCTTGGAACGCATATGCCAGGTTGCATCTTTCTCATAGTCCGCCAACCCGTGCGCAACCTGTACGGCTAATGTTTCTTTTTCGCTCAGGGTCGGGATGTCGATCATTTGTTCAATATAGTCTGAATTTAAAAGGAGAAAGGTCTTACAACCTGAAAGGACGGCATCACGGCACCTGTCTGTTGGCGCAACGATTCCTGATATCTGTTCCACACATCTTTATAATCCCCTGTAACATCAATGGAGGGTGGCTCGATATTATACTTGTCACCGACATTCAACATGGTGGCCAACGGATGGACGGCATCGTTCATGCGACCCGGCTTGCGTTTTTCGAATAACGGGATTTCATTATCACCCAGCAACGCTTCCGTGGTGACGCCTTTATACACGATGACACGATGCGTCATGCCGCTGGCATCTTTGTATGTATGTGCAATGGAATCGATGTCATTCAGATTCAGGACCTGGTGCGCGTCCCGGATGGCCCGACCGGCCAACACCGTGTCGCCTTTGGTATAACGGAAATAAATGGCATTGCGCAGCGAGTCTTTTTTGACTTTGCCTTTTGCCGTGATGTAATCGGCTGAATCTTTTTTGATTTTGGCACCGGAGAATTCCGGACCGGACACGCCCTGACGGGTTTTAAAGAAGGTCTTCACGGCTTTCGCTTTCAAAGCATTGCCGTGCACATCGTACATTTTTTTCTCGCACCCGGTCAGTGTCAACATCGCCAAACCAAAGGACAATAATGTATGTGATACTTTGCTCATGATTCGCCCCTCCCGCAAAAGAGACGTACTATAAACCACCCGTTATTAATATGTCAATAAATGAGTGATTGAAAAACGGGCGTCAGGCCAGGAATAAGTCCGCCACTGTATCCGGTAGGTCGGCCATCCGGTCGATCATGCGGGTCGGGTTATGAGTCTGCAGGCGCTCCTGCGGATGCGCGCCCCACAAGACTGCAATGGATTTCGCACCGACAGCATTCGCCATGCCGACATCAGCCGTTGTATCGCCGATCACGATAATATCATCGACATGATGCTTCGTCTGTTTGAGCAGATCATGGATGGCATCCGGTGCCGGCTTCAGCCCATAACCGCCCTCTTCCGCACATTGATGCGTCCGCGTCCCGACGAACAAATCCGCAATGCAGTAATGGGCCAGAATTGCCTCCAGCGAATTGCGATGGCGCGTCGTCACAATCGCCATATCATAGTCATTTGCCAGTGTCCGCAGCATGTCAATCGCCCCTGCAAAAGGCGTCGGTAGGAAACGCTGCTTATCCGTATTCTCGTCATTATAAAATTTATTGAAGATCTCATACATCTCGCGCTGTTGCGACAAGGGAATGCCCCATCCCAGATCGAACTGGTCCGGATCGACATAGCCTACAGTGAATTGGGCACCGTCATAGGACAGATTATGGACGGCAGAGAATTCTTTCAGCGCTTCGATGTAATTGGGAAACGTATCGACAACCGTGCCATCGAAATCAAAAATCAACGCACGCTTTTGAACCATATCTTCCTCCGGGTCATGGACAGACTGTCGATTATAAAAGATTCGGAAGGCTTGGACAGGAAGAAATAATAATCCATTCCAATCAGGCTATTATAATTCTGCTGTCACCTCGACTTCGAAGCGTTCAAACCGCTGGACTCATAAACAAAAAAGCCGGACATAAAGTCCGGCTTAAATATAAGTCTTTCATCTTTCAAATCGTGAATTGAATCTGATTTCGGGGATCCGGTTTCGAAGCGGCTTCAATTTTCCCGATATAATATTCCAGTCTGCGTCTGCTTGCTTCCGTATCAATGTTATTAATATCGCTTTTTCCCATTTCAGCAAAAAATTCATTGAACTCTTTGCTGTTCTGACGTTTTTTTGTTTGTTCTTTCATGGTCCTCATCCCTTTAAAATCCATTATGGATATTATATACAATCTGCTTGATTGAACAAGAATGAGTTGTGTTTCAATTTGCAGGGGTTTTTTCGGTTAAAAACCAGCCCGTCTCCGTTCTGCGAACTCCGACGCGGCATCCTCACTAAACCTCCGGCTCGCCGAGCCGTAGCTTTAGCGAAGGATGGTGGGCGTAACAAGGATTGAACTTGTGACCTCTTCCATGTCAAGGAAGCGCTCTACCACTGAGCCATACGCCCGTTCCAGTGCGATTCTTCAAGAGATTCTCAAAGATCGCCGGAAAAGAGAGGTTTTTATAGCAAGGCCCCTGCCCGGATGCAAGCTTGGCACAGAACCCCTGTTTCACTCATCAGGGACCTGAATTAACTATTTGAGACGCGGCATAAAGTCCTGTTCCGGCGGAAATTGTGGCTCCCGGGCAATCTTGCCCTGCTGGTAAAGCTCCAGCATTTTCAAATACTGGATACGGCGCCCGGCACTCGGATGAATTTTCGCCGGTGTAACGGTAAAACCGAACCTGTCTTTATTATCGATCATCATTGCCGCCCCGCTGGCCGGCATGGCACGGGCATCATCCTGCAAGCTGGTTGCCACTTGATATAGCGCCGCTTCCATGTGCGCTGGTGATGTTAATCCGGCAGCACGTTTGTCAGCGCGAATCTCATTCTTACGCGTGATCTTTAGACTATCGTCGCGGCTGATTGGTGCTTTCGGGAAAGGTTCATCTTCCGTATGAGCGACCTCATGTGCAGAAGCTCCCAAAAGACCTTTTTTGTTAAAATAAACAAATGAGCTTGGATCGATTTCAATCTGCAAATAACCATGACCATCATCCATACAACTTACTTTGTAAGGCAGATCCGGCGTAATAATCACAGAAGGTTCAAGATCAGATTTTATTTCTTTCAGGAATCTCTTTTGATTTTCTTCCATATCAATCAGATCAGCCGCTTTGACTTTGTAACGCTGGCCATGGTGATTGAAAACAAGGCCTGCATTCACTGAATCTTCGTACATGGCCAATTGTATATCCATCATGAGGGCGAAACCGGATTTTTCCAGATCAACCTCACCCGCCGTGCTGGTTGATATGTCCGGTTGTGCCAGTGCATCATCGGGAATGGAGCCATGTATCAATTCATCGAAAATCTGTGCCTTATATTCATCGCTCATCAGATAAGCGATCGGATCACGCTCCAGTTTTTCAGCAGTGGTCAGATTACGTTTATCCGCGCTGAATAAAAATGCGGACGCGGCAAAAAGACCCGATAATAAAATTTTCTTGCTTTTCATAGCCGAATCATAGGTCCGACATAAATTTATGTCAATTTAAAAATAGGGTGCAAAAGAAAAGCCGGGACGATTTTCACCGTCCCGGCTTTTTCAAATGTCACTGCTGATAATTAAGCGGCAATCGCGTTGGAAACCTCGACCAGGTCTTTCACGGCTTTGACCGAATTGTCGAACATGGCTTGTTCGTCGGCGCTCAGCTGGATTTCGACGATTTTCTCGATACCGTCTTTACCGATCACGACCGGCACGCCGATATAGAGACCTTTCACGCCATATTCGCCATTCAGGTAAGCTGCGCATGGCAGCAGGCGTTTCTTGTCGAACAAATAGGATTCCGCCATCGCAATCGCGGAAATCGCCGGCGCATAAAACGCGGAACCATTCCCCAGCAGGGACACGATCTCGCCGCCGCCATTGGCGGTGCGTTTGACGATCGCGTCGATTTTCTCCTGTGTGCTCCAGCCCATTTTGATCAGGTCCGGCAGAGGAATACCGGCCACTGTGGAGTAACGCACCAGCGGCACCATCGTATCGCCATGACCGCCCAGAACGAAAGCGCTGACATCCTCGACCGAAACTTTGAATTCATCAGCCAGGAAATAACGGAAACGCGCACTGTCGAGCACACCCGCCATACCGGCAACCTTGTTCGGCTTAAAGCCCGTCGTTTCCTGCATCACGCCGACCATGACGTCGAGCGGGTTGGTAACAACGATCACGAACGCATTCGGCGCGTATTTTTTGATCTGCTCACCGGCGGCTTTGATAACGCCTTTATTGATGCCGATCAGATCGTCGCGGCTCATGCCTGGTTTACGCGGCACACCGGCGGTGACGATGACGACATCCGCATCCTGAATCAATGCGTAATCCGCACCCCCTGTATAACCGGCATCGAAACCGGCTACTGGGGATAATTGCGCCAGATCCAGCGCCTTGCCTTTGGCGGTACCTTCATTGATATCGATCAGGACGACATCGCCCAATTGTTTCTGGCCTGCGAGCAGAGCCAATGTGCCACCGATCTGGCCGGCACCGATAAGGGCGATTTTCTTGCGTTGTTGCGTCATCACATTCTCCTGTAGAAAAGATGACCCATCATACGCGCAGCAACATGTTTTTAAAAGGGGGGCTTAACCGTCACAACACCCCGTGTCTAGCCGCCATAACGGATCGTTTGCGACAGCGTGTCGACCACAGCGGCAATCTCTTTATCCGCCTGGCGCATCGCTTCAATCTTGCGCACACCGTGCAGCACGGTCGTGTGATCGCGTCCGCCAAAGGCACGACCCAGATCCGGCAATGACAAGGCCGTCAGTTGTTTCGCCAGATACATGGCGATCTGACGCGGCTGGGCCAGGCGACGATCACGCTTGGCGGATAAGATATCGGCGACATCCAGACCGTAATGTGTCGCCACAATCTGTTGGATATGTGGCAGGGTAATCTTGCGGCGGCCGCCCTGCAGCAGGTCCGGCAGAACTTCCTGGGCGGTCTCGACGGATAATGGACGACCGATCAATTCCGCATGCGCGATCAGACGCATCAAAGCGCCTTCGACTTCGCGGATATTGGAGGTGATATGCTGCGCCAGATAATCCAGCAAAGCGCGCGGCACCTCGACATTCGAGGCCTCGGCTTTGGCCTGCAGGATGCCCAGACGCAATTCATAGGTGCTCGGGTGAATATCGACGACCAGACCCCAGCCCAGACGGGAACGCAGACGCGCATCGATCCCATCGAGATGAGTCGGGCTTTTATCGGCAGACAGGATGATCTGTTTGTGCTGCTCGATCAGTGCGTTAAACGTGTGGAAGAATTCTTCCTGGGTGGATTCCTTGCCGGCGATGAATTGCACATCATCGATCATCAGCACATCGACGCTGCGGCATTGTTCCTTGAACGACATCATGTCCTTGTCGCGCAAGGCGCGGACGAAACGGTACATGAATTGCTCGGCGGACAGATACAGCACTTTCTTGTGCGGCGCCTGTTGCTGGATGGCCCAGGCAACGGCGTGCAGCAAATGGGTCTTGCCCAAACCGACGCCGCCATGCAGGAAGAGCGGGTTGAAAAGCGGCGTATCGTTAAAAGCGACATGCTGGGCGACGCGCTGGGTCGCGGCAAAGGCCAGCTCGTTGGAACGGTCAACGACGAACTGGTCGAATGTGTAACGTGGCTCCAGGTTCAGGACCGGCGCGACCGGCACCATCGGTGCGGCACTGGCTTCGACCAGATCATTCAGGAAATGAGTCGTGGCGATCAGGTCCGGTTCAGCCGGGACCGGTGCGGCATCCTGTGCGCGTACGGTAAATTCAAGGGTAGTGCAGTCCGGCAGGAAGGTGTTGATCGAGGCCAGCAGGGACTGGGTGCTCTGGGCGCGGAGCCAGTCAGCCGTCATCGGGCGGGTCACAGCCAGGGTCAGGACTGGGGCGGTATAATCAAGCGGCGTGACATCCTGCAGCCACTGGCGGTACTGGGCATCGCCCCATTTGGCACGCCAGCCTTGCTGGAGCAAAGACCACCAGCCAGGCTGGAAGCTACGGACGCGTTGGGCGGGATAGAAGCTGGAAGGGGCGAGCACGGATACCTCTGCGCAAGGAGTGATGTTGAATTCATCGATTTTTTGGCGATCCGGACTCAGCCCGTGGGAGGAACCTTAATCGGATTCGGCGAAAAGGTGCAACCACAACATATAGTAGGCTTACCCCCCATTTTGGCCAGATTTGCCCTTAATCTTGGTTAATTGATGCAGATTCAACAGCTTGCGCCGAAGGCCCTTTCCGGGGGAAATATTTGCGTCCCGTGCAAATAAATTCCTTGACAGTTTGGTTTCGGAAAATGGCCAAAAGTAACCCGATTCTGACGGTTAACGGTAGGGTTTTCTTAAAGTAATGATTGTATTTCTGGACATTTGGGGATAGAGTACGCCCTCACGTTGTATTAACAATTTTAGGAGATTTGGCCATTAGCCGCGAAGAAGAAGTACGCATCAACGATGCGATCCGTGTACCCCGTGTGCGCCTGATTGATGAAGAAGGCGAGATGTTGGGTATCATGAGTGCCCGCGAAGCTCTGTTAAAGGCCGAAGAAGCTGGGCTCGACCTGGTTGAAATCTCCCCGAACGCTGATCCGCCTGTCTGTAAAATTCTCGATTTCGGCAAATTCCGTTATCAGGAACAGAAAAAGCGCGCCGAAGCCCGCAAGAAACAAAAAATCATCGAGATCAAGGAACTGAAACTGCGTCCGGTGATTGATGATCATGATCTTGACGTCAAACTGAGAGCCGCCCATCGCTTCCTTGATGAAGGTGACAAAGTCAAATTCACGCTGCGCTTCCGTGGCCGTGAAATGGCCCACCAGGATCTGGGCATGAAACTGCTCAACCGCGTCAAGGAAACCCTGGCTGATAAAATCCGCATTGAGCAGGAACCGAAAGCCGAAGGTCGTCAGATCGTGATGGTCGTCGCACCATCAGGTAATAAGGTCTAAATGATTTCAAAGAGCCGCCTTCGGGCGGCTTTTTTTATGGTGACAGGAGAAGATAATAATGACGTCATTTGCCAAATTTCAACAGGAACGCGATATGCCTTTACAGGACGATGCTATCGACCTGATGCTGTGGGCCCTTGATGGCGTCAAACGTTATCACAATAACCCGATTGTCACGCCCGATTACACCATCACTTCCAAAGCCCATATCGAACGTCTTTATAACGACCCGCATCATATCCTGCGTGATAGTCTGCAGAATTTTCCGCAATTCGCCGATGCCATAACGGAGAGCGTCCTGCGCCGTTACCAGGTGCATGAATTTGACGAGGTTATTTGCGAGCAACTGACCGCGCTGGAAGAAACGCATGCCGCCTGGCGCGATGCGTTGCAGGATATCAACCCACGCGCTGTCCAGAAAGAAATCTCACGCTTCTTTTACCAGCTGGCTGTGTATAGTTGTTACACCGGCCAGATCGATCTGTTTAAGAACATGATTGCCAAAGCCCGTCATGAGACCGGCATTCAGGATAATGGCTTTGGCATGAAAGAGAAAAAACCGGATAATTTGGTGCATTTCTACAAGACATTGCACACTTTAATGCAACCGGATACGGCATGGCAGGATTGGAATCACCCTGACACATTGCAACACATCGATACGATGCAATATTACTATGACAGTATTGAATACAAAACCGACTTTATCGGTTCTTTCTGTCAG
>DASWYT010000056.1:0-7775 GCA_036404835.1 Alphaproteobacteria bacterium
GGAAAGACGCGTTGCAGACGATCCATCATTGCACCGATTCCCATACGCTGGAGCCGATGCATCCGGCACGGCAACGTCTGGCCTATGATGAATTACTGGCGCAGCAACTGGCGTTAGCACTGACACGCCATGAACGCCAGGATCGCCCGCGTGTGGCGCTGAAACCGCAGACGCATCTCTATGAGGAATTGGTCGCTGGATTGCCCTTCACCCTGACCGCCGGGCAGCAACAGGCGATGCAGGACATTATCACCGACATGGAAAAACCATCCGCCATGTGCCGCCTGTTACAGGGCGATGTCGGCAGCGGTAAAACGATTGTCGCTTTGCTCGCCGCCATGTGGGTCAAGGATGCGGGCGCACAGACGGCCTATATGGCCCCCACCGAAATTCTCGCCCGCCAGATTTATCAGAATGCGCAGGTTTTTGCCGAAAAGAACGGCCTGCGCACGGGATTACTCACCGGCCGCGAAAAAGGCAAGAATCGTGAACGCCTGTTGATGCAACTGGTCACGGGCGAGATCGATCTGCTGATCGGAACACATGCTTTGGTGCAGGACCCGGTGGTGTTCCGCAATCTGGGACTGGTAATTATTGACGAACAACATCGTTTCGGCGTCAACCAGCGCATGACACTGGCGCAAAAAGGCGATAACCCGCATCTGCTGGTGATGACCGCAACGCCGATCCCGCGCAGCCTGGCCCTCACCGTTTATGGCGATATGGATGTGACGCTGGTGAAGGATAAACCACCGGGCCGCAAACCGGTCGATACGCGTGTGATCAATCAGGACCGTCTCGATGAAGTCGCCTCCAGCCTGGGGCGCAAGATCGAAACGGGCGAGCGGATCTTCTGGGTCTGTCCTCTGGTTGAAGAGAGTGAAAAGATCGATCTCGCCGCCGCGACGGACCGTTACAATGCGCTGAATCTGGTGTTTCCGGGCAAAGTCGGGCTGGTGCATGGCAAGATGAAAGGCGACGAAAAAGACGCCGTCATGCAGCAATTCGTCACCGGCCATATCTCCATCCTGGTCGCCACCACCGTGATCGAGGTCGGCGTCAATGTCCCCGAAGCCACGGTGATGATCATCGAACATGCCGAACGGTTTGGCCTGAGCCAGTTGCACCAGTTGCGCGGTCGTATCGGCCGTGGCGATCTGCCGGGTACGTGTTTATTGATCTACGCCCCACCCCTCGGCGAAACAGCGAAAAAACGCCTCAATACGTTGCGTGACAGTGACGATGGTTTTTACCTGGCCGAAATGGATTTGCAATTGCGTGGTGCCGGTGACGTGCTGGGCACCAAACAAAGCGGCCTCCCCGCCTTCAAGGCCGTGCAACTGGATGTCCATGGCGACTTACTGGCGATGGCACAACAGGACGCCAAACTGATCCTGCAACGCGACGCGACCTTATCATCCGCACGCGGCCAGGCGTTGCGTCTGTTGCTCTATATCTTCAAACGCGACCAGGCCGAGGCTTTTCTAGCCGCTGGTTGATTAATGTTGCTGGTAATTTTCGATCAACGTACCAAAGAATGACTGCCTGACTTTAAAATTTTTCTGCATGATCAGATTTGGTAGATTTTCGTAATCATCCTTTTGGATACAGTATTTCTTAACCAGGAAAGCATTTTCCCAGGATTTGCTGTTCAGGCAATAAGATGCGACATGCATTTTGCTCATTGATTTTATACCAATGGAAATTGTTCTTGATGTCTTCCAATCTTTTGTCACTGTGAATGTCATGATTTTCGTATCATGCACGACAAGCTTTGTATAAATCTTTCCTGCCGATTGCACGACAATACCAAAAATAAGGATATAAAGAATAAAAGGCGCAACTGACAATAAAACTATGTTCCCTGGTGTCAGCTTGATTCTTCTCAGGTGTTTCATCACGAAGTACAAGGCAATACAAAAGATGATAATCAAACTGATAATCATACTGGCTTCATGCCATGTATCCGATGGCACAAATAAGCTGCCGCCCGGTCCCAAATACACATCAGATGTACCATAAAAGAATAACCCGGCCAGAATACAGAGGGAGATAATAATCACCATTACCGTGTCACCTGTCCATTATAACCTTTAATGACTGTCCCTAACATCGATTTTTTAACGTGGAAACTGACTTTAACCTGATGTGGTGGCAGTGCGTAAAAAGCATCACGACTGATGCAATAATCTTCCGGCATCGTCGCAGGAGCAAACTGATCGCTCAACAGGCAATAAGCCGGGACCATATGACCCACACGCCCACTATGAACACGGCGTTCTGTGTTGATATCTTTCATGACGTCTAAACTGCAGTCGTCCGGGAACCAAATGACTCCGTGACAATCTCAGCCAGACCAAAGAACGCCAGAATGAATATATAGTATAAAATAAAAGGGGTAACCGCATACATCATAAAACGGGCAATGCCTGTAAACCGACCAAAATGGCTGGTTGTATAGGGCGATTTTCGTCGGATAATCCACATTCCCAGGGAAGCCCCAAAAATAACAGCAATAACTTCCACGGTGTACCAATATGTGTCGGTTGGAATAAACAAATCATGATAAATGGCCCATGGCGATCCGATGCCATAGAAAGTCAAAAATAAAATAACAAGACAAATTTCCACTAAGAAATAGTGTTTTCTGCTTTCATCCCTGATTACATCCGTCATTGGGATCACACCGTAGGCGGCATCATCGTGCCGCCGGAGATGATCATCTTCAGCGCATCCTCAACACTCATATCCAGGCGTTTGATCTCATTTTCAGGAACGAAGATCAGATAACCGGAGGTCAGGTTCGGTGTGGTTGGAACAAATACCGCAACGGAACCCGGAACGGTTTTGGCAGAAATTTCCCCTTGCTCGCGGCTGGTCAGGAAGGCGACTGTCCAGCAATCCTTGCGCGGGAATTCCACCAGGATCACTTCGCGAAAGGCCTGATTGTCATCGGACAGAACGGTCGAGAGAACCTGTTTCGTGGCGCTATAGACGATGCGCAACACCGGCAGGCGCAGCATGGCGATCTCAGTCAGGCGCATCCACCAGCGTCCGACAAAACCAGCCATCAGCGCGCCGATCAGGATCAGCGTCACCAACACCAGGATCAGGCCAAAGCCCGGGAAGGAAATATGCCAGGTCGGGTCGCCGTAATAGTGGTTAGGCACCACATCGCGCACCAATTGATCCACCCAATTGATAAACCACCAGCCTAAGGAGAGGGTCAGCACCAACGGCGCCGTAATCAAAATACCGGCCACCAGCCAGCGACGGAGTAGTTTTGCGATGGAGAATGTTTTCATGGGATCAGTTTACCGGGTTTTATCCCGTTGAGAAAGGGGGATTTTAGAAGGGAAAACAATCGTCGTCGGTTGTACTCATTTTTTCAGTCCAGGAACAGCAAATTCAAGTCAGGAGGGTTATCACCGAATGGGTCGTCACCCTCGAAATTATTATTGAATTCTGTATGCTCATTCTTTATCTGACTGACGCCCTTGCCCACAAGATTTTGCAGATCTGTTACATTTCCAATCATCTCATTCCAGATATAAATATTGGCCTCTGGATTGATGATGCATGTCGGCATTTCATTTGGCTCTGTATACAGGCTTAACGCGTTAACCTGAATCTCTTTAAACATCGAGAGTTTTTCATGGATTGCACTCGTATAATCATGAGCGACCACGTAATTGGTCACATCCAGTTTCTCGCAAGCTCCAGTAAATAGTACACAGTGCATTTTTGTATCGAAACGCTCATAATCACCATCATCAAACATATCTTCCCACGCCCATCCATTACAATGCAGAAGCGTATGTATCTTGAATAATTTTTCAGGCAGTTTGAAAGAAGATGGTCTCGCGGAAATTTGGTGAGATTTTCCGTCTTTCTCCTCGTATCCGATATGATACTCAAGCGCCATCAATTTTGAGTTTTCTCCTTCGAAACGGGTTTCTTTTGCCAAGGCGATATTGGTACTGGCGTGTGAGACAAACCAAACCTGATCACCGACATTGAGAGAGTCCTCAAACTGAATATTGTCACTTAAAACGATATCGGCGTCCGCCCGAATATCCGTCTGACCGATCACGACATCGTGGGAATTATAAATGAACAACTCTTCGGCATTGAGCAACTGAATAGCGAGATCATGGCATTTCAGGATCTCGACCCGTTTACCTGTCAAAACCAGATCCGCTGGGATATCGTCCTGTGTCAGTTTGCACAATGTGAGAACATCGCCCTCCAGAACACAGCGTTTCTTGGCCGATTTCTGGCGATACTCTTTTTCCGGATGGTCAAAATGTATTTTCTTCCTCATGGCCATATAAATACCATAACACAACAATAGCCACAACAAAAAAGGGCGCCCGTAAAGGCGCCCTCTTCCTGATTTCGTTCAAACCGATTAGCGGGAATAGAATTCGACCACCAGGTTTGGTTCCATGCGGACCGGGTATGGCACATCGGCCAGTTGTGGTGCGCGGGTGAAGGTCCCTTTCAGGGCCTTGGCATCCACTTCCATATAAGTCGGGACATCACGGTCAACGGCGGCGATACCTGTCAGAACCGGCTGGATCTGCTTGGAGGCTTCGCGGACGGTGATGGTGTCGGTGTCTTTGACCTGATAGGAAGAGATCGTCACGCGCTTGCCATTCACCAGGATGTGGCCATGGTTGACGACCTGACGGGCGGCAAAGATGGTTGGCGCGAACTTCATGCGGTATACAACCGCATCCAGGCGGCGTTCCAGCAATTCGATCAGGATCTCGCCTGTATCACCGCGACGACGCACGGCTTCGGCATAATATTTACGGAACTGGCGCTCGCCAATGCCGCCATAATACTGGCGCAGAGTCTGCTTGGCCAATAACTGAACGGCGTAGTTGGATTTCTTGCTGCCGCGCTGGCCGTGTTGACCTGGGCCATAATTGCGACGGTTGACCGGGCTTTTCGCCTGGCCCCAGAGGTTCCCACCAATACGACGGGAGAATTTATGTTTAGCTGCTAGCCTTTTGCCACTCATGGCGTAGTCCTTTTCATTAAGGTTTGATTAAGATATCCAGCTCGGCTTGTCCCCGTCTAAGACGGGAGCCCGGTGAAGAAACCTGTCGGGTCGTGGCTAGACGCCCCAAGGTGGGATTCTTCACAATCACCGCCGGATGCAGTGTTATAGGGGCATACATTATAATGAGTCAAGCAAAAACGGGCTTTTCCAGTATTTAAAGCCCCTCACCCATCACCTCAACAACGCACCCTAAATTATTGAATATAAATACAAAAACCCCCGCACATGGCGGGGGTTTAAGCTGTACGGGTACAGAAAAATCTTAGGCCGCTTGTTGCGGATAGAATTTCTGCATGAGCGTATCGAACTGATCGCCCAAAGGCGCATTGATGTTTTGAGCTGATTTAGCGGCATTTTGCGCCATTGCTGTCGCATTCTGCACTAAACGGTCAAAACTCTCCTGCATGTACTGCTTTTGAACCTGGGACAGTTGTTCCCAGGTCTGGCAGTTCAGCATTTTCTGCGCGGTTTGTACGGTCTCTTCAAACTGCTCCTGCAACTGGGCCTGAGCAATGTGAAGCAAGTTTTTGCTAAACTTCCCAGCTTCGTTCTTCACGCTTGCTGAGGAGTTTTGCGCCATTTCGATCGTTTTTTTGGCTGTTTTGTTAAACTGGCCGCCTAAACGAAAGAAGCTGTTACCGGCGTTAGTAACAGCTTCAACGGGCTTTTTTACAGTAGCCTTTTTCTTAGCAGCTGGCTTTTTCTTGGCCACGGCTTTTTTAGCAGCAGGCTTCTTAGCTACTTTTTTCAAAGCGGCTTTTTTAGCTACTGGCTTTTTAGCGGCTGGCTTTTTGGCAGCTACTTTTTTCTTAGCTACTGGCTTTTTCTTAGCAACTACTTTTTTAGCTACAGCTTTTTTAGCGGCTGGCTTCTTAGCAGCTGGTTTCTTCTTAGCTACTGCTTTCTTGGCAGCTGGCTTCTTAGCAACAGCTTTTTTAGCGGCTGGCTTTTTAGCAGCTGGCTTTTTCTTGGCTACAGGCTTCTTAGCAGCAGCTTTTTTGGCGGCTGGCTTTTTAGCAGTAGCTTTCTTAGCAGCAGGTTTTTTAGCAGCTGGTTTCTTGGCAGCTGGCTTTTTAGCGGCTGGCTTCTTCTTAGCAGCCGGCTTTTTCTTCTTCGCTTTGGACTCTTCCAAAGACAGGGCGGTTTCAGCGTTCATAGTATTCACTCCTTGCGAGAGGTAAAAGTTATACCGCAATATAAAGCTAAATCACATCTGTTAAAAAAAGACAAGCGAAATTTGCAAAATTCAAAAATTTTTTCAAAAAAAGTTTTTAATGTTTTTTTAATCACCGTCGCAAACGGCGTGAAAATTTCCCGTATGGATTTTTTACAACGCGCCTCAACACGGCATGCATTGACAGTGACTCTAATCTTTTGGTTTAATCGCGATATAACGAAAACACCAGGTTTTATCGCATATGCAACGTCCTTCACCTCTTCTCTCACTGCGCCGCGCCGTGGCTCTGATCGCCGTCTTCGCGCTGTGTGCAGCGCATGTCACACCGGCGGAAGCCGCCGTGCGACGCGGACGTGGCGGCGGCAACCCGCGTTATGCCTCGATCATCATGGATGCCCAGACCGGACAGGTTTTGCGCAGCAGCAACCCGGACAAACGACTCTATCCGGCGAGTCTCACCAAGATGATGACGCTGTTCCTGACCTTTGAAGCGATCCAGCGCGGCCGTCTGCACGTGAACAAGAACCTGGATATCTCCAGCAATGCCACGCGCCAGCCGCCGACAAAGCTGGGGGTACGCACGGGCGAACAATTCACCGTGAAGCAGGCGATCCTGGCGCTGGTGACCCGTTCCGCCAACGATGTCGCCGTCGTCCTGGCCGAGAATGTCGGCGGTTCCGAGCGTGAATTCGCCCGTATGATGAACAAGCGCGCCCAGTCCCTGGGCATGCGCAATACAAACTTCGCCAACCCGTCGGGCCTGCCGAACGCCGCACAGACAACCACCGTGCGCGACATGGCCATCCTGGCCCGCGCCCTGATGCAGTACTTCCCGAACCAGTACCCGCTCTTCTCCACCCGCTCCTTCGTCTATAAGCGCGAGGTCATCACCAACCACAACCACCTGATGGAAAGCTTCAAAGGGATGGATGGCCTGAAGACCGGCTTCATCAATGCCTCGGGCTTCAACCTCGCCGCCTCGGCCGTGCGGAATAACCGCCGCCTGATCGTCGTTGTCTTTGGCGGCCGCACCGCTGCCAGCCGTGACGCGCACGTCGCGCAATTACTGAATGAAGGCTTCGCCATGCTGCCACGCAACCAGCAGGCCACACAGATGGCCAGCGCGGCACCAAAACCGCTTGAACCAATTGGTGTGCCGCACACAGCGCCGACACAAGTCGCCACCACCACACCGGCCAGCCAACAGATCCAGCCGGTCCAGATCGCCCCGCAACCAGCTGTGCAACCAAAGGCACAGGCGCATGTCAGTGTGACGCGTCAGGCACCAACACCATCACGACCGGCAACAACCACAACCGGCAACCGTGCCGGCTGGGTTCCCGATGGTGGACAGGTTCGTACATTGCAATTGCCGCCTGGCTATCAACAGCCACAGCAACAAGCCGTCACCGCAACACCGACACAAGCCCAGCCTGCGACTAGCAGCGGCGTCTTGTCACCGACCGGTCCGGCCAGTTACCAGCCATCGTCTGAAGCAAATAGTGGTTGGGGTATCCAGGTGGGTGC
>DASWYT010000057.1:0-2574 GCA_036404835.1 Alphaproteobacteria bacterium
TGTTCATATATTCGCCCAGGAAGAACAGAGCGAAGGTCATGGCGGAATATTCAACGTTATAACCGCCGACTAGCTCGGACTCACCTTCCGGCAAGTCGAATGGCGCGCGGTTGGTTTCGGCCAGGGCGGAAATGATAAAAATCACGAACATCGGAAACAGCACGATGGCCATCCACCATGGACGTTCGACCATGACGATATCCGTCATGCGGAAACTGCCGACCGTCAGGATCACGGTGATAATCACCAGGCCGATAGAGACTTCATAAGACACCATCTGGGCCGCAGACCGCAGACCGCCCAGAAACGCGTAGCGGGAATTGGATGCCCAGCCCGCCATCAGAATGCCATAGACACCCAGCGATGACACGGCGAAAAGATACAAGATACCGACATTGATATCGGCAAGAACGAAATCCGGTGTCATTGGAATAACCGCCCATGCGACCAAAGCCAATGCAAAGGTGATCATCGGTGCGATCACGAAGATGATCTTATTCGCGCCGTCCGGGATAATGATTTCTTTCGACAGCAATTTCAGGCCGTCGGCCAGAGGCTGGAGCAGACCGAACGGGCCGACGGTCATCGGACCCTGCCGCAGTTGCATCGCCGCCAGCACTTTACGCTCGGCATAGGTCAGATAGGCCATCGCCAAAATCAACGGCACCGTGACCAACAGGATACGCCCCAGGATAATCACCAAAGGCAGGATATAAGTATTGAGAAATTCTATCATTTTTATCTCTGTAGGAGACAGGAACGGATCATTGTTAAAATCATGATAGCAATCTAATCAGGATTTTAAAACCGCCCACTCCCCTCTTGCCGTTATTTTGTTGACTTCAGGTTGATATTTTCATATTAATATCACGCTAAAATCAGGAAAAACAAGATGCCAAAAGCGCACCCCAGCAAAAAAATCAGTACCGTCGATCTTTTCTATGAGAATGAGGCCGAAATCTATAGCGGCCAGGCCATCCATAAACGTGAAGTGAATGCGCTGTATCTTTATCAGGTA
This sequence comes from Alphaproteobacteria bacterium, assembly GCA_036404835.1. GTDB lineage: Bacteria > Pseudomonadota > Alphaproteobacteria > Micavibrionales > SZUA-601 > DASWYT01. The sequence continues at coordinate 1,019 of DASWYT010000057.1, forward strand.
AAGCCTGCCCCACGGATCAAATCGCCTTATAAACGGAAACAGATCTATTTCCAAAAACATACACCGCAGATATCGGACAAATTCGATTTACTGCAGAATTTTCACCTGATGTCGATTATCGTCGATTTCATTGCTGATGAACGGCTGAATAAAGTCCTGCTGCTCCAGGGGTCAAAAGGCCCAATGCTCAGAGCCGTTGATAAAGACAATAATATCCTTGCCGACAAGCACGAAAAAGACAAACCGCTCGGTTATGATTTCATTGCCAACAAAAAGAATTGCCTGAAAGCGATGGAGGTTGTTGAAACCTGTCGTCTGATAGCCAAGGGTGTGAATTTTACGGACCGTTCAATGCTGAGCGGCTACAACAAAGACGCACATTTATCGCATGAGTTAAGTCACTATAAAAAAATCAGAAAAAAGAACCCTGCATCCAATCTCGCTGTAGAATTTTGATGCTGATCATTCTTTGGTGATCACACTGATTTCGCCATTCGGTTCCAGATAGGCTTCTTTGACTTTGGAGACGCTAAGCGCTTCATTCAGGCGTAACTGGCTGAGAAGTTCTTCTTCCGTAATGAGTTGCGGTTTCATATTGTCCCATTGCAGCTTGCCGTTTTTAACCAGGCAGATTTTTTCCGGGACCAGGAATTTCCGCATGAACGGCACATGATAGGCCAGAAAATCCAGGATATAATCCCAGGCGACAATCACGACGACCAGTAAAATCCCATCGGAAATCGAATTATAATCTCCTGCCATGGCATTCTGGATCGCATCACCCAATAACACGATCACCAGCAGATCGGTGACACCGACCGAGCCGGAACCGCGCCGCATCCAGAAACGCATAATGAGAAACAACGCCCAGTAAACACAGGTGCCGCGAATGATAATTTCCAGCACCGGCGTATCAAAAGCGAACATTCCGTGCCAGTCGATCATGTCTTACTCCGCGAAATAAATATCCGGGTTTTTAAACGGCACCAAAGCAAAGATCAGCGCATGTTCATAGAAATCCGTGCGGTCGATCAGGCCGTGCGTGGCAATGCCGGTCATGCCCTGGTCGTGCTTGGAATTGCTCATATTAAATACCTGGTCATTTGCATGGCCCAGTTCCATCCCCGTTAGAATCAAGTCGGTGACGGCTTTTGGTAATGGGCAAGTCGCCGTGCGGGCTTCGCCCCAACGGCCATCTTTATCTTCAATGACGATCCAGGCGGAGCAATCCATCTGTTTTTCATCGGTAACAGCATCGTTGGAAAAATCGACACCGCCTTCGATAGCGACCCACATATCGGCATCCGGCACTTTCGCCGCCAACGCTTTCACACGGGCGATGGCACAGCGTTTCGTTTCGCCGTCACTCATCGGCTGGGATGGCAGGTCAATGCCCGGGTTTTGCCCCTCGACCTTGAAATCCTCATCTGGAAACATGGTTTCCAGAGCCTGTTTGGTACTATCGATCTTAACCGGATTGGTCGAGGCGACGATGACTCTCATGATTTACTCCGCAGCAATGCGTGCGACCGACTGGTCCAGGAAAGCCTGTATGC
>DASWYT010000058.1:0-17549 GCA_036404835.1 Alphaproteobacteria bacterium
CATGGACAAAATCAAAAGCCGGCAGGGCGATATAACCATAGAACCACATGACCGCCGTATGGCTGAGTTCATGGAAAAACGTGTCCATATAACTCAGCATGATCCCGGACCAGCGTACCGGCAGCATCCGTGTCCATAACCAGTGCTTGTTAAAATAAAGCGCTATGACCGGCGCATTCATGATGAAAGCAGCAATCAATCCCGCCAGTATGATTTTGGCAGTTGCAAGACGGGCTTCATTTTCCAGTGATAGAGTCATGGATGCATCCTAGAAAAACACCTCTTAAAAGAGATATAACAGGATGATATCCTTAACGGTTGTAACTTATTTTTAACAGTCGCCCCGCATGCTGGGCCTATGTTTTCTGCATTCAAAGAAGAAGATCGTAACTATATCCGGCAGGAAGCCAGTGCTGTCTTTCAGCAGGCTGGTATCAAACCACGCATCTTCGAAAAACGAAATCTCTCTACGTTTGGTCTTGAATTAAAGACCACCTTCCATCTTATCCGGGAAGAGAAAGAGATTTTACTCTTCGCCATCCTGCAATGGGCCGTGATGATCCTGGGTTACATGGTCTGGACCCAGATACTGGATTGGATTCCCGACACGATCTGGCAGGAAATCCGGAAAGCCAATGATGATGATCGTGATGCGTCTTTTACGATGCTTAATCTGGTGTTTATCGGATGGGGTTTTCTGGTTATCGCGGTCGCCAGCTATCCTTTATCGATCCTGAACGCTGCCATGACAGCGGCACAATATCTCCGCAGTTCCGATCAGACATCAACAATTTCAAAATGCCTAACCATGGCCAGCCGCAATCTCGGACGCCTATGGGTTTTTACTGCCATGGATGCCTGGATAACAGTACGCGCCATTCTGGGGCGTTTGCCGAAAAAACGTAACCGCTGGTCAGCGGCAGATGAAGCTCTTTATTACGCATGGAAAATCGGCACGATTGGCATTGGCCCCGCCCTTGTCGCCGGCAAAAATTACAAAGAAGCCATCAGCGACTCTATTATATTGTTAAAGAAAGAACCTCTATACGCTATCGGCGTGCGGATGGGGTACAGCATGATATGCTGGATTATCGGTATCACGACTTATATCGGTGCGGTTTATTATTTCTGTACTTATGGACAGCATGATGAAGACAACATGGTCTATAATGCCTATACGTTGCTGGCTTTCCCGATTTTCATTTCCGTTGGCGTGACCTTGGTATTGATCCGGCCATTTTACCTGATCATGGTCGCGTCCATGTATAGTTACACATTGCCCCTGGACAAAAAAGTCACGGATTTTTCGGAACCGCCCGAAAATTCTGCCGGACTGGCCGTATTCTTCCTGATCCTGTTGGGCATTTTGCTGGCGGCTTATTTTTACGGCGACCAATTGGGTATCCGCGGCTGGATCGAATCCCTGGCGGCCAGGGATCTGTTCCATTACCAGCAATATCTGCAGGGAACAGCCCAATAAGCCTGTCTTTTTAACTCATCTCCGGGTTAGCAACAGATCCTGATTTGTGCTACGATTTTCCTGAAAGAGGATGCCATGTCGTATGTTTATAAAATCGCAAAAACTCCCGTCGGACACTTAAAGCTGGTTGCCAGTGATAAAGGTCTGGCTGCTATTTTATGGGAGAATGACAATCCCAACCGTGTCCGCCTATCCGTCACAGGTGAAAAGATGGATCATCCGGTTTTACAGGAAGCGGAACAGCAATTACAGGATTACTTTGCTGGAAAGCGTCAGACATTTTCCGTTCCTCTGGATTTCAATGGTACGGATTTTCAAAAGCAAGTCTGGCAATCCTTACTGACCATCCCGTTCGGCCAGACCCGTTCCTATGCGCAAATCGCGCAACAGATCGGAAATGCCAAAGCCGTGCGCGCCGTCGGGGCGGCCAATGGCAAGAATCCGATTTCGATTATCGCCCCATGCCATCGCGTTATCGGCGCGAACGGCACATTGACCGGTTTTGCCGGTGGATTGAAAGTGAAACAGTTCCTCCTGGAACTTGAGAGCGCCGCCTAAAGGCGTAATTACTCTGCCGAAACAGGTTGTATGGCTGGTGCCCGGTATCCGGATGTCGGCATATAAAGCAGTGCGTCTTCGTCCGCGTCACCCAGGAATTTATACTGTCTCAATAAACGTTCCGTGATAAACCGGTCCTGCAGATCGGCAATGCCGTAATCAAACAGGCGCTGGATTTTTGCATCGCCCAGTTTTAAGGGGAATGCTCCGGCTACGGCCCCGACCATACCACCAGCCTGACGCAACACGCCCGGATTTTGTTTGTTATAGCTGCTGAAAGCGCCCGGGTCCTGGAAAATCACATCGGCTTTTTTATTCTGCACATTCAGGAATAATGTGGACGATCCCTGTATATTGGTAATCTCAAGAATTTTCGCTTTCGGATACGTCGTGCGTGCCAGAATGGATGTATATTCACCTTCCATCGTCGACAAGGTCACGCCCGGATCGTTGATCAAACCCAGATCATTGTCGAAACGTTTATCATCCGCCCGCACATAGGCATAGAACGGATAATAAATAATCGGACGCGGGAAATTCATGGTCAGCGTGCGCGCCGGAGCCGTCCCTAAAGGCAGGCAAAACGCATCGATGCGTCCTGTGTCGAGCGCCGAGGCAATATCCGATATGGAGATTTCCTCTGTCCATTTGACATTCAGACCAAAGGCACGACCGAACTCTTCCATATAATCGTGATACAAGCCTGAAATTTTTCCGGTATTCACATCCTTATCCAGATAAGGCGGCCAAACCACATAACCGCAACGGATCGTCTTGGATGTCATGACATGATCATAAGCGGATGTATCGCCAACCGCTGATGTCGTATGTCCATTGGTTTTGGCAGAAGGTAATTTAAAACTAACAACCGCACAACTGATGATCAATGCCGTAACAGCAGAAACAAGAACAACGCGGACCGGTTTCATACCACTCTCCTCCAAGGCCTGATGAATTCCGCATTATTTTTATCATCATCACACCAGCCTGTCAGCCCGGATAATAGTTAATCTTTGATAATTTTTACCAATACAGGTCTTTGCCCCACCGGCGGATAATCTAATACATCTTTGTATGCGACCTCAAACAGCTTATCATTTGCCACCTCGTAAGTGGCCCGAAGATAAAAATTAATCGCCCATATAGCCTTCTCATGTGTTTCTAAAGCTACAATCTTACAGTTCTCCACCCTGGCATACTGTTCGACCGCATCAAGAAGTAACAATCCGATGCCCTTTCTTTGATATATAGGGACAACATACAAACCGCTTATCCAAACAACCTGATTATTCTTCTTCCTGAACATTACGTATCCGGTTAATACGCCATCAGTGTCCTGGGCGCACAAAATTTGACGTGATTGTGCCATATCAGCGATTGAACAAGCATCTTCCTGAAGTACAAAAGTCTGCTTCTCTTCTGTATTATAAATTTCATAGAATGGCACGATCGCCTGATTAAAAATTTCAGCGATGGCGGGATAATTTTCTACAACAGGACGCACAATATTCATGCTATATCCCAACACTTGTCCAAAGATTTTTTTATGCCGCTACATTATCACAGAAATCTATTTTCTCTTATTATTAAATAAATTCGTGCCGAACATGAATGCGGCAACCCCTTCTCACTGGGCGCCGCCGCCGCAGGTGATGGCAATCGATTGGGCACTGGAGGTTACCACTTGGGGATTGCACGATGCCTCGACATCGGCATCGAGCATGACATCGGACGGGCTGGTCGGCAGCGCCGTTGCCGCCGATGTGGCGGACAAGACCGATGTCATCTGGTGCAGCTGGCTGATGCCTGTTGTGCTGGCCATATCGTCTAAACCGAAAATACGACCCGTTTCTGCCATTGAAATTTTCGATAAAAATGCAAATCCCCCCGGAATACGGGGGGATGTTCGCTTATTGTCTCTGTCAGTGGCTAAAACAAAGACTAAATGGCAGAGAGGATGAGATTCGAACTCACGGTAGAGCTTTTGACCCTACACACACTTTCCAGGCGTGCGCCTTCAACCACTCGGCCACCTCTCCGTATTCGTCCAGCGCTTATAGCAAGATCTGCCTCCGATGGGAAGGGTTAACATGGTTCAAAACGGTCGAAATCCGTTAAAAAACCGCCGGGACTGGTTGGTCCGGCGGTTTTCCAAGCCTCTGCGGGAGGCAAAAGGCTTATTGGTGAATAATGACCGTATCCGTCATAACCGGCATGTCGTCCACTTCGTTCAGGAGCATGTCGGCTTCCTGTTCCAGGGTCATGCGATCATCCGGGCTGCTATAGGTCGTGGTGTGGGTGGTCACCACCGGCGCTCTGCTTTCCTCGATCGTACGGCTGTAGGTACGGTATGGGCGGAAGGTTGTTTCATCCCCCATCATGGCCTGACCGACGCCACGGCGTGTGGTGTAAGTCGTCGTGGTATGGCGGGTCACGGTCGGATTGGCCTGGCGATAGGCGGTGTAATCCTCACCACGGGCTGTGATATCCGGTGTGCTGACATTGACTTCGGCACTGGTGTCATTGGCACGGTCACCGGCAAAAGCTGCCGGGGAGACCATCACAAGGGCAAGAGCGATCATCAGGGCTGATTTAGACATGTTTTTTCCTTTGCTGTTATATATTTCTTGGGCACTGGGGACAGTGCAATACATTTACCAAGATCATTCCTGTCATATAAATTTTCGACATGATTCAACAAGGTTTTTTGAAAAAAACCGCCATCCCCTTAAGGAATGGCGGTCACGACCTCAATGAAATGGTCTTTAACTTTTATTCTTCGCTGTCATCCAGGCCTGCGTTGACGTCAGCCTCAAGATCGGTACTGGCACCGTTTATTGTATGGCTGTCTTCCATGGTGCTGCTGCTGCGCACGCGGGTGCTGGTATCCGGCAAATCGGTATTCACGCCCGCCCCGACTCCAACGCCTATTCCGGCCGCATTGACGCCCACATTATTATTCACACCAACCGATGTATCCTCGGCCGTGGATTTTCCAGGGCTTGCCGCATAGACTGGTGTTGTTACCAACAACGCAGTCAGGATGCCGGCTTTTAAAAATTTTTGCATGTCTGTTCTCCTCTTTACCTACCCGTCAATTATTCCGCCACGCACATAAAAATTCGACATGGAAAAGCCACCATTCCGGCAAAGGAATGATGGCTGTGATCCTGTCATAAATCAGTCAAAAGCGACCGATTCAATTACATGGTTTTATGGGTATGTTTCTTGGCTTTGTGCGCATGCTTGATCTCCGCTTTTTTCTCCATTTGAGGTTTGATACAGAGCGGAATGCTCAAAACGCAAAGACTGTTGCCCGGGGGAAGGAGGAGGTATCTTGAACTGTCGTCTGATACCCTCAAACAGCCGGCCTTTACAAAATGTGTGAACGGGACCTCAAAATCTTTCCTGCGACGTTTTTAAATCCCATAGAGACATAATAACCCATGTCGTTAAGAAAGAGTTTAATCATCGGTCCCACACTATGAGAGAATGCCCGATTTGCCCCTTCTCACAGGGGGCGGTTTGGCGAGCTTAAAAAACGGTTGGATCCTGGTACATAAAAATGGCCGACGATAAAAAACCCGATCCCCTTTTCGCCTGGGGTGTCATACTTGGTATTATCATCGCAATCGCGGTGTTCATCTGGTATGTGCTGGGTGACCAGATCGCCAGCGGCACACGCTGGATCCGGGTCGGACAACTTTACATCATCGGCATCTTCACGGATCGTTACGATACGTTGCGCGACCAGTTAATCGACTTGCCAGCCGGCCAGATTTCATTCGCGCAATTCGTCAAGATGAATGACATTGTGCTGAATGTCTTGAAATACCCGATTTGCGGGACATTGTTCCTGATGGCGTGGCGCGCCTTTTATATCAACAACAAAAACCCGTTCACACGCAAATTCGATCTGGAAGGCCTGGCGAAAGAACATGCGGCGGCCTTCCCTGTCATCCGCCCGATCATCAAGTTCAACCCGCTGAAAGATAACAGCCGCCGCATGGGTGATCCGATCCCGGCAAAATTACCGCCTTTCGCCGAAGCCCTGATGCCCGAAGAATGGGTTTCTTATTGTGACATTCCGTTGATGGATGGTGTGCCTGACCGTGATGCTGCACGACGCGCCTTCCTGCCGCAACTGGGCAAGCGCTGGCAGGGACCCTTGGCCTTGCCGCCGTATGGCCAGGCTTTGTTTGCGGCCTGTGCGCTCAAAGTCGGCGGCATGCGGACAGAGAGTGATGATTTTCTCAGCCTTTTATCCGAATTGTGGGAACCGGGCAAAGGCCTGCTGCTGAACAAGGAAGCCAAAGACACGATCCGCGAAGCGCTGCAAAATCCGAAACAGGGCCGTGTGCTGGAAAAAATTGCGGCACAGCATGCCTTTACCACATGCGCCATGTTGCGGTCGCTGCAATTCGCACGCACGCAGGGCGGTGTTCTGGCCCCTGCACAATTCTTATGGTTGCGCGCCGTCGATCGCGCTTTGTGGTATCCGCTCAATAATCTGGGACGCAATGCCGTCCATATCGAAGCGGCCGGTGCCATCACCCATTACCGCGCCGAAGTATCCGCCAACAAACCCATTCCAAACCCGCAACTCGAACCGGCCGTCGATGGCCTGATCGTCTATGTGAAAAACAATCCTTCCCTCGTTTTCCCTCCAAAAGATTACAACAAGAAATAGGTTCCTTCATGTTACGTCCACAACCGAAAAATTCCAGTTTCACCGTGCATGTCAAAGATCATGCGTTGGTGTTTTTCCTGCCGCAACCGGAACAGCAAAGCCTGTGGCGTTTCGATCTCGATAGTTTGATCGAACAGGCTTTCCGCCTGACCGGTCGTGACGGTTATTATTACCTGACGCTGGAAGATCTGGATGGCAACAGCAAAGTGATTGCCCGCTTCGTTGATAAGAACCAGGCACAGGATGTTCTGGATTCCCTGCACGATGCGCTGATTGGTGATGCCGGTGATTCCACCTGCAAGACAAAACGTTGCAGCAAATGGTTCGGCTGGCTGACATTCTGGCGCGCCGTATTCCTGATCATCGTCGGCACGCTGGTCGTCATGTCATTATTACCGGCGAAATCGCGGCCACTTCCAATGATGAGCCCGACTGCTGACAGTGCTGCAAAACCGGCACCAAGTGGCGTACCGCTCGATGCCGATCAACTTTTGGAATAAGACAGGATACCGGATAACTTCCTATGGTTCTTAATTACCGCAAACACCAGCCGAATATCAACAAGGACATCCTGAAGGATGCCCGTGGTGATTTCGCACAGCTGGCTGATAAATTGCGGAAGAAAGAATTTTCGGCGCTGATCTTTGTGATGTCGGCGGTCTTTATCCTGATGCATCCGTGGATTTTGCAAATCTCGGAAATTTTGCTGGGCTTTTGTTTCCTCTATTTCCGCTGGCTGCATATCAAGCCGCAATCCCTGCCCTTCAAAATGCCGAAGACGGCCAACCAGATCGACCCTAACAACAAGGCTCCCGGTACCGGCAAATCACGCAAAGCCGAAGGTATTTTATATCTGGGAACGGACCAGCTGACCAAAGAAGAAATCTGGTTCACCAATGACGATGCGCGGACGCATGTTCTCTATCTGGGAACGACCGGTTCCGGTAAATCGGAAGGGTTGAAAGCCTTTGCCACCAACGCCCTCGGCTGGGGTAGTGGTTTTGTCTATATCGATGGTAAAGCCGATACATCTTTATGGGGTGCGTTGTCGGCACTGGCGCGTCGTTATGGCCGCGATGATGATTTGCTGATCCTCAACTATATGACCGGTAACAGCGATAAAGCTGTCGCCTCCAACTCGATCAACCCGTTTGCGCTCGGTTCCGCCTCTTACCTGACGAACTTGCTGGTCTCACTGATGCCGGAAACGCAAGGTGATAACGCCATGTGGAAAGACCGCGCGGTGGCCCTGATGGCGGCTGTGATGCCGGTCCTGACCTGGCGCCGCGACGTCAAGGAAATTCCGCTCAGTATCGATGGCATTCGTGATGATTTGCTGCTTGCAAACATCATCAAAATGTCACGCGACACGAATGTCCCGGAAAAAAACCGCAAAGAAGTCAAATCCTATCTGAATAATTTGCCGGGTTACCGGGATGAATTCTTCAATGATGATGGCAGCCCGCGTTCTGCCGCGAATGGCCAACCGAACGATACATCGACGGTCGAACAACAGCACGGTTACCTGACCATGCAGTTCACCAAGCAGATGCAGTCTCTTGCCGGTGACTATGGCTACATCTTCTTGAACCCGCATGCCGATATCGACATTCTCGATGTGGTGCTGAACCGCCGTATGCTGGTCGTATTGATTCCGGCTTTGGAAAAATCCGCCGACGAAGCGGCCAATTTGGGTAAAATTATTGCTTCCCTGTTGAAAGGGATGATGGGTGCCACGCTCGGTTCCGCCGTTGAAGGCGATACGGACATGGCGCTGGAAAACAAACCGACAACTGCGCCGACGCCGTTCATGACGATCTTCGATGAGGTCGGTTACTATGCCACGTCCGGCATGGCGGTGATGGCGGCACAGGCCCGTTCGCTCGGTTTCTCGATGATCTTTGCCGGCCAGGATTTACCGGCACTGGAAAAACGCATTAAAGAAGAAGCACGTTCTATTACCGCGAACTGTAACATCAAGATTTTCGGTAAACTGGAAGACCCTACCCAGACCAAGGAATTCTTTGAAAAAACCGTCGGCAAGGCCCTGGTTCTGGAATCAGGTGGCCGCAAAAAAATCACCACCATGTTCGGTTCCAAAATTTATGACGATAGTGACAGTTTCACGCTGAATGCCCGTGAAAAAGCCGATTATGACGATCTGAAAGGCTATAATGCCGGTGAAGCCGTTGTCTGTTTTGGTGATCACCTCGTCAAAGCCAGCATGTTCTTTGCCAATCCGGGCAAGATCAAATCGCTGCGCGTCAACCGTTTCATCGCCATCCTGCATCCGGACCCGAATGGCAAACGCGCCAGCCGTGATGTCGAAGCCGTGCTCGAACGTTTCCGCGACAAAGGCTGGACCGCTGAAAATGCGATTGCGCAAAAAGAACCGTCACCGAATATCCGTCATTTGATGGATGGTTTCGCCCAGGCACGCGAACAACAGCGTAACCTGGTTGAATCCGGTGCCTATGCCCTGACCTGGATGGCATGGGAAACGGAATTACTGAAAAAAGAAGATATTCCGGATCCAAATCTTGAAACGAAAGCCCCTTCCCTGGAAAGTGGGCAACCCGCGTCCTTAGCGGCACCGAATAACGCGGTTGCACCGAAAATGGATCTGACGGCTGCTGTACCGGCTACAGAAAAAGAACTGGTTGCGGCAAAAGAAACGCCTCCACCGGCTCCGGCTGTAAAACCGGAACGGATCGAACCGACCGTGATGGCGGCACCGGATGATGATGAACCGGAACCGGTCAAACCGCTTTCGGCACGCCTTGACGAAACCGATGATGAAAAAATTTCCAAGGCAACGGCGGAATCGATCAGTTGGGACAGTCTGCTTGGCAATGACACGCCAAAAGATGAAAGCCCTGCGGCGACGAAGAAAGAATCTGACCCGGATAATTTATCGGAAGAAGAACAGGAAAATATTCGCAAAGGCACCGAAGAGACGATCAGCTGGACCAAATTGCTTGGCGAAGACCCTGCGCCCGCACCAGAAGCAGCACCACCAGCCGCACCGGCCAACATCCCTAAAACCAGTTTCGGTTATGGTGGTTTCGGTACAGGCGGTATCGGCTATGCCACCCAGACGACGCAAACGACTCTGGCACCCGCACCCGCTTCATCCCCGGACACAGCCGCGAAACCTGACATCAAAGACAATTCTATCAAGTCTATGGACGAAAAAGATGTCGAAAAGGCCCTGGAAGACGGCCAGACCATCAAATGGGATGATTTGCTCTAAGCACATGATGGTGCCGTGCAACATAAGTCTTTTTACGCGCTAACTGGATTGAAAGTTCATAGGCTCTAGACTATGAATATCACATCTATTCCCTGTTTTTTATAAGGTATCCCCATGGCCGACGATTTACGCCAAAGCGCAATCGATTATCACCGCTTCCCGATTCCAGGCAAACTGACCATTGTCCCGACCAAGGACATGGCGACCCAGCGTGACCTGGCGCTCGCCTATTCCCCAGGCGTTGCCATTCCGTGTGAAGAGATCGCCGCCGACCCATCCAAAGCCTGGGATTATACCGCGCGCGGCAATCTGGTTGCTGTGATCAGTAACGGTACCGCCGTTCTGGGCTTAGGCAATATCGGTGCGCTGGCGTCCAAGCCGGTGATGGAAGGCAAAGCCGTCCTGTTCAAGAAATTCGCCGGTATCGATTCCATCGATATCGAAATCGATGAAACCGATATCGACAAGATCGTCGATATCGTCGCATCACTGGAACCATCTTTCGGCGGTATCAATCTGGAAGATATCAAAGCGCCGGAATGTTTCGAGATCGAACGCCGCCTGAAAGAGCGTATGGGTATCCCGGTCTTTCATGATGACCAGCATGGCACGGCAATTATCGTTGCTGCCGCTGTCATCAACTGGGCGCTGATCACCGAACGTGATCTGGCCAATGTCAAAGTGGCCACATCCGGTGCGGGCGCGTCTGCTCTGTCCTGCCTGGATATGCTTGTCTCTGTCGGTGTCAAAAAAGAAAATATCATCGTCAATGACCGTGACGGCGTGATCTATACCGGCCGCGACAATATGGACCCGTACAAGGCCCGTTACGCACAGGACACGAAAAAACGTGAATTGAAAGAATGTCTCGATGGTGCCGATGTGTTTCTCGGCCTGTCCGCAGCCGGTGCGTTGAAACCGGATATGATCAAAGACATGGCCGCGCGTCCGTTGATCCTGGCGCTGGCCAACCCGACACCGGAAATCATGCCGGACCTGGCCCAGGAAGCGCGTCCGGATGCAATGATTGCCACCGGCCGTTCCGATTATCCGAACCAGGTCAATAACGTCCTCTGCTTCCCGTTTATTTTCCGCGGCGCACTGGATGTTGGTGCAAAACAGATCAATGAAGAGATGAAACGCGCTGCATCACGCGCGATCGCCGAACTGGCCCGCCAGGAAGCGAACGATCTCGTGTCCGAAGCCTATGGCAATAGTTCCCTGATCTTTGGTCCTGATTATTTCATTCCGAAACCATTCGATCCGCGCCTGATGGTGCTGGTATCCATGTCCGTAGCGAAAGCCGCGATGGAAAGCGGCATGGCAACCCGTCCGATCACGGACTGGGCGGCGTATGAACAACAACTGACCAGCTTCGTCAACCGCACGCATCTGATCATGCGCCCGGTCTATGAAATGGCGAAACAGGATAAGAAAAAAGTCATTTACGCCGAAGGTGAAGAACAACAGGTTCTCCGCGCCGTCCAGGTTCTGGTCGATGAAAGAATTGCTCACCCTGTTCTGGTCGGCCGTCGCTCCGTCGTCAGCCAGCGGATGGAACGCCTGGGATTACGCCTGACCGAGGGCACGGATTACACACTGGTCGATCCGGAAAACGATCCACGCTATCACGATTATTCCGAGGCCTATTACAAGCTGATGCAACGCCAGGGCCTGACCATGATGGAAGCCCGCACATTGATGCGCACCAACACCACCATCATTGCCAGCATGTTGCTGGAAAAAGGTGAAGGCGATGCGATGGTGTGCGGTGTTGTCGGCAAATACCATTCCCATCTGGAACATATCGTCGATATCGTTGGTCTGCGCGAAGATGTCAGCGTTCCGGCGGCACTTGTCCTGTTGATGTTGCCGAAAGGTAATTTCTTCATCTGTGATACGCATGTGAATGCCGATCCGACCGCCGAGGAAATCGCCGAGATGACCCTGCTGGCCGCGGAACAAATCCGCCGCTTGGGGATAGAGCCGAAAGTCGCCTTGTTGAGCCATTCCAATTTCGGTTCACATGCCTATCACGAAAGCGCTGCGAAGATGCAACTGGCACTGGAAATTCTGCACCGCGTCGCGCCGGACCTGGAAGCGGAAGGCGAGATGCAGGGCGATGCCGCGATCAATCCGGATATTCGCGATATCATCTTCCCGAATTCCACCTTGCAGGGCCAGGCCAATCTGCTGGTCATGCCAAATCTGGATTCCGCCAATATCAGTTTCAATTTGCTGAAAATCATCGGCGGCGGCGTGTCTGTCGGCCCGATGTTGCTGGGTGTAAAGAAACCGGTTCATATCGTCACACCGGCAGTCCGTTCCCGCGGTATCGTCGATATCACCGCCCATGCCGCAGCCACCGTGGAAGCACAACGTACCGGCGATACGCTTTACAGCGACGATCTGCCACAATATGGCGTGTAAAAAATAACAGGCCCGGACTAATAGATTATCTAATCTATTAGTTTGGGTGACCACCTTCTAACAGACGATTCTTGGCATTAATGCCTTCAATAATGTGGTTATGTTCATCTTTAAGATTTATCATTGTTTGCAGGTCACTAATTTCACGACCGTTTCTTTGCAAATCACTATGTTTTTCTCTTAAAGTAACGCAATAAGCAATCCATTCATTATCGCCCCAACTTTCACTACCTTCCGGTTGCGGATATTTTCTCTCTTCTTCCATCGTTTTCTTCCTTTGATTTAGTTATTGTTGATATCATTTCGGACCGGACGTTATTGGAACAGCCGCGCTGCCTGTACTGATCGTTTCTTCATGATTCAGTGGCCTCAGGAAAAGCAGGCTGACGATCTGGTTTTTTACTTCATCACCCGACAAATTTTCATTGTCGTCCACTATTTGTGTCGCGTAATTCATGAACACACGAACACCACGCTCTCCATCGGTATAACTGCCTTGTTCGTAATCATCACCAACATTCGTATATTGGGCAAATTCAATACTGTCCGCATGAAGCGATATAATATAATTGCTGTCGGTATCATACACACTGAAACGAATCCAGCTTTTGCTGTGTGCATCGGATCGTTTGTATAATAGATGATAGAGATGCGCAGCATGCGGATCAGCGGTGAGCGTATTGGTAAAAACGCTGCTTTGGGAATCATCGGACAAAACAGCGTTTTGCGCCAATGTCGTATTGGCCGTGAACAAGGCACCCATCGCCAACATCGTTTTAGCCAGATAATTTTCTACAGACATGCACATCCTCCCGATTGCCGGGAAAAATTAGCACAACATGTTAAATTATGTCAATGCAAAAGCAGTCTTGCCGGACTTAATCACAGGTTCAAAAACAAGAATTACCCAAGACGGGTCGGGATATGCGGGGATAATAAATGCAGGCGAATCTCGGCCTGGCGGAACAGATCATGTGCCTTTTCCTTATCCAGCGCGATAGGCGGCCAGGTATCGTAATGCATGCCGATCACATGCTTGATATGCATCATCTCCGCCGCATGGCACGCATCTTCAACATCCATCGTATAGACATCGCCCATGCACAGGAAAGCCACATCCGGTTTGTAACGCGCCGCAATCATCTGCATTTCCGCCGTCAGGGATGTATCGCCGCTGAAATAGAATATGCCGTGTTTATGCGTCACGATAAAACCGGCCGGGTTACCGCCATAAGAACCATCAGGCAAGCCCGATGAATGCACGGCCGGAACCAGGCGCACCGTTGCGAAACCGAGATCTTTTTTCCCGCCGAAATTCAAATCGATGGTTTTGAC
Source organism: Alphaproteobacteria bacterium (assembly GCA_036404835.1). GTDB lineage: Bacteria > Pseudomonadota > Alphaproteobacteria > Micavibrionales > SZUA-601 > DASWYT01. Next base: position 13,747 of record DASWYT010000058.1, read on the forward strand.
GCCTTGCTTCCCGAACCATTCCGCCACCTCGACATTCGCGATCACCGGTATATCGTTTTGTTTTGCAATCGCGGCCGCATCACCGGTGTGATCCCAATGGCCATGCGACACCAGAACGGCATCGGCTTTGATATCGGCAATATTCACCTGGCCCTTACTGACCGGATTTTCACTGATGAAGGGATCGAACAATAATGTCCCACCATCCAGCTTCACCAGAAAAGCACTGTGACCGAAATAGGTGATGTCCATGATTGTCTCCATATATTTTTCTCGTCATGCTGAAGGAGCACGAAGTGCGATTGTTCAGCATCACTTAAATCAATGTATCATATAGATCAACCCAACCGGGATTAGTAGAGTTAATCAAACGTTCTTTCCAGGCACGATGCCAATTTTTTAACTTCTTCTCACGTTTGATTGCTTCATCCATCACATAATGAACTTCGTAATAAACCAATCGATGTGCGTCATATTTTTTGGCAAATATAGAACCGCGTTTTTCCTTATGTTCCCAGGATCGCCGACTTAAATCACGCGTTACGCCTATATAAAGCGTCGTGTTTGTATCATTAGCGATAATATAAACGTAACACAGCCGGTCGGTCATAAAATCAGATTAAAATACCTGATCTGCACTGTAAATTGAAAAATAAGAGATCCTGAGCTCGCTACGCTCCTCAGGATGACGAGTATGGTGAATCATCAATGAACCGTGATCACTTCAAGCGCCTGCTCGGCGGCCATTTGGTTGGCGTGATCCTGCGTCATGGCGACACTGATTTGTTCGCCGTCAGCATGGTGCAGGGCATAATGCGTGCTGCCCAGAATACGGACCGGACGGACATAGACGACATGTCCTTCACCGAGATTCAGGAAATCTTCGTGGCTTAAATTCTTCAGGAAAATGCTGCGGAGGGACGGATCGATAAACATGTTAGCCATCTGTTTTGTTACCCTTTCTCAAGTGCAAAATACATGCCATCCTGCTTCGCCAAGGCTATGCAGGACACGGTCCTGTACTACTCTTCTGTTGTGTCTTCTTTTGATGTAACTGCGGCGCCGTCAATTTCCAGTGGTGCCGGTGTTTTGCCCTTGTGGATCGGGATGGTCTGAATCTTTTTCTCAGGCAATAAACGCATGAGATCAATGTGCAATAAGCCGTTATCCATATGCGCGCCCTTGACCTCGATTTCGTCGGCCAACAGGAAGACGCGCTGGAACTGGCGTGTCGCGATCCCGCGATGGATAAAAAGACGCTCGCGTTCTTCTTCCAGCTGCTGGCCGCGAATGACCAGATGGCGGTCTTCAATCGCCACGCTGAGCTGGTCCATGGTAAAACCGGCCACCGCCAGGGTAATGCGCAATCCATGTTCGCTGACCTGTTCGATATTATAGGGCGGATAGCCCGAACTGGCGGATTTGGCCGCACGGTCGATCATGCGTTCCAGATGGTCGAAACCCAGCAAAAGCGGACTGTCAAAAAGTGTATAACGCGTATTCATACGATAATCTCCTCAAAGGTTGAGCGAGTTATAAGCACCGGACCCATCATGGCATCCGGTAAAATCAGTCTATCACATAGGCTCTTTACATTCAATAAAAAGGGCTCCCGCAGGAGCCCTTTGAATATATTGGAATGATAACTATAAGGTTCCCCCGCCAGCACCCGGCACAAAGCCTGATGCCTTGAAGGACAGAGCGGCGTCGCCCGGCATATTAGCCGCAAATTCAGCACCGAGTAACAGAGGTGCACTGCCTACTAGCATATTCAGCATTTCATTTTCATTGTCAAAAAACTTATCCATGGTGATCTCCTTGATTTAAATCTGTTAAAGTCCCAAACCTTTTGCCTTGTTCTTGAGAACCTCGTGGTCCGGTTCATCATTTGGACCTGGTTCTGCTGGTGGCTGGTAGTTCAGAACTTCTTCGATGAAGTCTTGGTATTTCAGGAAGGTTGCTGCGGTTTTGTCCATAAGAGCCTCCTTTGTATGTACTTTAAGATAAATCCAGTCTAACGGCACCGCCCGGTGAATGCAAAGAAAAAATCCTTTTATTTCAATATGATATTATGTATATAAAACCAACAAAAAAGGCCCCCGCAGGAGCCTTTTTAAAATCTTGATTCAAAAATGAAATTAAGCAGCTTGCTGCAGTTTTTTCACTTTGCCGGACAGGCGGGACAGCTGGCGGGCCACGGTGTTCTTGTGCAGAACGCCCTTGGTGGTGGCACGGTGTAATTCAGGCACGGCTGTCTGGAAAGCGCTGGCAGCAACGGCTGCATCGCCGCTTTGTACAGCTTTTTCAACTTTCTTGATGAACGTGCGGACACGGCTCAGGCTGTTCTGATTGCGCAATTGCGCCTTTTCGCTGGTGCGGATGCGTTTGATGGCGGATTTAATATTGGCCATTGTATAAGAAACCTTTTGTCTGAGCGTAATAGCACGAATCCCCCATGGGATTGCGTCAAGCGACGGCCATTTAGCCCCGATTGCCACAAAATGTCAAGGAAAATCGCCTAAAAAGTGATTTAGGCCGCGCCGGACAGGCTATTTTGCCCGGATTGGCCGCCGACCGCCTTTAAAACCGGCTTTTGGCCCGGCTGACCGACCCGCCAGGCCGGCAAAACGATGGTCACGGTCGTTCCCTGGCCCAGGGCGGATTCGAGCTTCAGCTGGCCGCCATGCATTTCCGTCATCGCCCGGGTCAGCGGCAGGCCAAGACCTGTCCCGCGGCCGGTATTGAGCTGGCTGTCATCCAGTTGGTGGAAACGTTCCAGCACGAACGGGATGGCCGACGGGTCCATGCCGCGGCCCGTATCGATCACCTGGATCACGGCGGCACCGGTCGCCAGGTCGCGCTGGGTGCGCAACATGATCTGGTCACCCTCATCGGAAAATTTGATCGCATTGCCCAGCAGGTTCAGCAACATCTGGCGCAGGATACGCGTATCGCCGCGCAGCGTCTCGAATTGCGCATCATGTTTGAGCGACAGGCTCAAACCTTTTGCATCGGCACGTTCCTGCATCAGGCGCAATGTTTGTTCGAGCAATGGCTGCATCGCAATATTGTCTTCGCTCAACGGGAATTTGCCCGCTTCAATTTTCGACATATCGAGAACGTCGTTGATGATCTCCAGCAAATGATTAGCGGCCAGATGAATATCGTTCAGATATTCACTGTATTTGCCATGGCCGAGCGGGCCGAAAGGCTGGCTTTGCAGCAATTCCGAGAAGCCGATGATCGCGTTGAGCGGTGTGCGCAATTCATGCGACATATTGGCTAAAAACGAAGATTTCGCACGGTTTGCGCCATCGGCCTGTTCCTTGGCGCGGCGCAATTCTTCCTCAATATTCTTGAATTTGGCGTTGCATTGCGCATAGGTTTCGTTCGGCGCAAAAATCACGGTCAGAGTCGATGGATCGTCTTTTTCCAGTCGCTCGACCCAGATATCATAAACTTTGTCTTCCCAGAAAAATTTCTGTGACGCTGTGGTATCGTCTTTTAATAAAGGGATCAGGCTGTTTTTAAACTCGGCCGGCCAGCGGCGGGATAATTTTTGTTTCGGCGTCGCCATAAAGGCAAAATGTTCGCGCGCAATATCGTTCGCAAAGAGAGGTTGCCACGCGCCATCCTGCAGATGCAGAATAACATGGGGCACCGGAAATCGGCAACGCTGGGCGGCGGTTAGACGCTGTCCCACTGGGATTCACTCCTGCTTATGTTAGCGCTGGTGCGGCACCGGCGCAGGAGCAAAAACCCCACACGATTCGCCGCTTTGGAGTTGTAGCAAACTCCGCACC
>DASWYT010000059.1:0-6324 GCA_036404835.1 Alphaproteobacteria bacterium
GGCCAGTAAACTCAAAGCCAGGCCGGCAAAGGCATAAATCCGATAGTGCATGGGCGTCCCCCGCGTAAAAGGATACGGCATATGCCGTCAGAATCCTTTTATCATGGAAAGGCAGATTTGCAACCGTTTTAGGAAAGGCGCATAACGTCTTTATTTGGCTCGGGTTGTTGAGTCGTCTCAATATTACTGCCCAAATTACCCATCACTTTTTCTGCAAGCCTGCGGCGCTCTTTCAGGGATTCCTGTGAATCCTGGCGGAATTCACGATTGTGTTTCGTCAATTGGCTTAATCTGAACAGCAATGTAGTTTGTTCTGTTTTTGTCATTGGTTTTTCTTTCCAACTTTTTGATTTGAAAGACTATAAAGACCTGTTTACCCGGTTTAACTATTATAACCAGCGATCTTCGCAACTGAGGATCGTGCTTTCACAAGATCTGCCTGATAATCTTTTTCACCTTGTATAGCATCCAGTTTTTGTTGGTATAATTTTTCCGCTTCACTGCGCATAAAAACAGTGATCGGTTTCTGGTCGTTTTTAGTTGAGAGGTTTTTAATTTTCTTAGTCAATTTATCAATGAGATATGCCGGGCTGTAGTCATAGTCCTGTTGCTCATCCTCAGATACAAACCGGCCTGTCCGTACGCTTTTTGAAACCAGCGACATGTAGTCTTCATTTATAATCATTTGTCCGACAATCAATATGCCATTATAGGCCCAAGCATCTTTGACCTTATAATCATTAGGATCACACGGCTCCTCGAAAAGAGCCCGCACCGGCATGTTGATAATATCTTCACGACCAGCACACCATTCGATAATCTTTTCAGAAATAAATTTTTCTTTTTTAGTGGCTTTAGAACGCGATTTTTTATTATTAGTCATGACATGCCTCCGTGGGCTTTACTCAATCTAGCAAATACCACAATACTATGTCAATTAAATTACAGTCTTAACTTTAAGATTTCCCATTAAAAAAACCGCCCCTTTCAGGGCGGTTTTAAAATCGTTTAACGGCGGCAAAAAATTAGGCCGAAGCGGAAGAACGTTCGTTCTTTTTGCGCTCGTTTGGATCCAGGAATGTTTTGCGCAGACGGATCGATTTCGGTGTCACTTCAACCAGTTCATCGTCATTGATATACGTCATCGCATATTCGAGGGAGATGTTCGGGATTGGTGTCAGTTTGATCGCATCATCTTTACCGGCAGCACGGAAGTTGGTCAGCTGCTTGGCTTTCTGCACGTTTACTTCGAGATCATTTTCGCGGTTATGTTCGCCGATGATCATGCCTGCATAGGTTTCGATGTTTGGCTCGACCAGAATCTTGCCGCGTTCTTCCAGGTTGAACAACGCATAGGCCGTCACCGGACCTGGAGCAGTTGAGATCAACACGCCGTTACGACGTCCGGCCAGTTTGCCTTTGAACGGTGTCCAGCCATGGAACAGACGGTTCATCAAACCGGTACCGCGTGTATCGGTGAGGAATTCGCTGTAGTAACCAATCAGGCCGCGTGATGGCGCGATGAAGGACAGACGCTGCTTGCCGCCACCGGATGGTGCGGATTCGCGCAATTCGGCTTTACGCTCGGTCATTTTCTGCATCACGATGTTGGTGTAATCCTGATCCACATCGATCACGACTTCTTCGGTTGGTTCCATCACGTTGCCATTCTCGTCTTTCGACAGAATAACTTCCGGACGGGAAATACCCAGTTCGAAACCTTCGCGGCGCATGTTCTCGATCAGAACGCCCAATTGCAATTCACCACGACCGGACACTTTGAAACTATCCATCGTGTTGCCGTCTTCGACTTTCAGCGCCACGTTGCTTTCAGCTTCGCGGAACAGACGGTCACGGATCATACGGGATGTCACTTTTGTGCCTTCACGGCCCGCCATCGGCGAGTCATTAACGCGGAAGGTCATGGAAATAATCGGTGGATCGATCGGCTGTGCTTCACATGGCTCGGATACAGACAGATCGCAGATCGTGTTGGCCACAGTCGCTTTTTCCAGACCCGCGATACAAACGATATCGCCTGCTTCGGCTGTTTCCAGAGGCACGCGCTCCAGGCCACGGAAGGCCAGGATTTTCGTGACACGACCGGCATCGATCTTGTTGCCCTCGTAATCGAGACAATGGACGGCCTGGTTGGTTTTGACAACGCCGCTTTCGATACGGCCTGTCACCACACGACCCAAGTAAGGATCGCGTTCCAGCATCGTCACCAGCAATTTGAATGGCGCGTCTTTATCAACGGCATGCGGCTCAGGCACATATTCAATGATCTTGTTGAAGAGCGGTGCCAGACCCGGATTTTCCGGTGTGTTGATACGCTCTTCATCCGGTGACAGACCGGCCCAGCCTTCACGGCCAACGGCGTAGAGGATCGGGAAGTCCAATTGTTCCGGTGTCGCATCGAGTGCAACAAACAGATCGAACACGGAATTCAGTGTGTTATCGATCTCGGCATCCGGACGGTCAATCTTGTTGATGACGACAATCGGCTTGATACCGCGCTTCAGCGCTTTGGTCAGAACGAATTTTGTTTGTGGCAACGGGCCTTCAGCCGCATCGCAAAGAAGAACAACGCCATCGACCATGCTCAGGATACGCTCAACCTCACCGCCAAAATCGGCGTGGCCTGGTGTATCGACGATATTGATACGGTCACCCTGCCATTCGACAGAGGTCACTTTCGCCAGAATGGTAATGCCGCGCTCGCGCTCAAGGGCGTTACTGTCCATGGCACGCTCGGTAATCTGCTGATTCTCACGATATGTGCCGGATTGGCGGAAAAGCTGGTCGACCAATGTTGTTTTGCCGTGGTCAACGTGGGCGATGATGGCAATATTACGAAGCGCCATGGAATATCTCATTCTGTAGGGAAAGTTTGTAAAGTCGCGTTTTTATAGCGGACAGGCCAGTTTAAAGCAAGGAAAATCCATACAAATCAACAAAAAAAGGCTGCCCACGGGCAGCCTTTTTAAATTAATCAGGGGATTCAAACGGCTTATTCAGCTTTATCGTCGCCACCGATCAGCTTGTCAAAAAAGCCCGGTTCGGACTTTTCTTCAGCAGCAACCGGAGCAACAGCCGTTGCGGCGGCTTTGGCAGCAACAGCTTCCGGTGATTCAGGCTTGTATGGGTTATCGCTGTAAGCGCTGTCCGGCAGTTTGGCCATGGCGCGTTCGCGGTAAAAGATGAACGGCTCGCGGTCTTTTTCCGGCAGGGATTTCCATTCATTGAGGATCTGTTCGCGGGCTTCCTGTGGCAGCTTGCCCCAATCCTTGCCGGATGGTGGTGGCGGGTTATAAACCGGGCCAGTCTGTTTTGGCGGGGTCATCTCAGGCGGCTTGATATCGTTAAGAGCCGAAGGCACCGGAGGAGTCACAGCCGGTTCAGCCGTCACGGCCGGAGCCGGAGCTGGGGCGGCGGTCTCTTCCTGGGCAGCAGCAGGAGCAGCGGCATCCTGAGCCAGGGCCGGAACGGCGAAAAGAGCGCTCAGAGCCAGGGCGGCCAGAGTGGAACGGGTTTTCAGGGTCATAAATCCTCCAAAAGATGAGTGGGACCGGGAAGCGTTATGTTGAAACGGCACAAAAACGGGAATCCTGCTAGTCGCTACATTAAACCCCATATTATCACTGATTTATTAACAAGGGGATAGTTATGCCGCTAAACCATGTTTCCGGCGGTATGCATCGATCAGGTCGGCTTTTACAGCCTTTGGATAATCTACGAAATGTGGTGCCGGTATACCGTGCCAGTCTTCGTAAAAACCCCATTCGGCAAATTCGCGTTCATCCATCTTGATGGAGGCCAATGGCCCGTCGATCTGACCGATCAGATAGATCGAGATATAATGCTTGCCGGTATCGAAGATATGATTGGCGACGCTGACGACTTCGATATGTTTTAAACCCAAACCCGTTTCTTCCTGCACTTCACGGGCTGCACAGCTTTCGAAATCCTCGCCATGTTCCAGATGACCGCCGATGATGGCCCAGGTACCGATACCATGCTGGTTATTACGTTTTCCCAGGAGGAACTGGCCTTTATCATTCAGGGCAATCACGCCGACACCGACGCGGACAAGTGGTTTATCCATGTTTTTTATATTGAGAAAGCAAATAAAGAAAAAGCCGCGGACGCCGTTGAGGAAAACCTTATTCTCCAATGGACCCTGTTAAACAAGGCGGAAACCATATACCCAGACCACGGTCTGGACAGGGACAGCTCCCTTTAGAAGATATAAGCATCGGCCCGGTGAATAATGGCCTCTGACGCGCGCCGCAGCAGGTTTTATTATAGCATATCCGCCCTTGAGATGCAAAGTTTTGCGTGGCAAGATAGGGAAAACATGATGTTAACGAGTACAAAAATGACCCAATTCAAGTCCGAAACCCTGAAAATCCTGTCCGAGCGCGGTTTTGTTAACCAGTGCACCGATCTGGAAGCCCTGGATGCAGCCCTCGCCAGCGGCCCTGTCACGGCTTATTGCGGTTATGACCCGACAGCCCCGTCCCTGCATATTGGTCACCTGATCACCATCATGATGTTGTACTGGCTGCAACAGACCGGTCATCGTCCCATCACCCTGATGGGGGGTGGCACCGGCATGATCGGCGACCCGTCCTTTAAGGATTCATCCCGTCCGATGATGACGGAAGAAACCATCCAGACCAACATGAATGGTATCAAGAGTGTGTTCGGTTCCCTGTTGCAATATGGTTCCGGCAAGAACGACGCCATCATGGTCAATAATGCCGACTGGCTGAAAAATCTCGGTTACATCGATTTCCTGCGTGACTATGGCACGCTGTTCTCCGTCAACCGCATGCTGAGCTTTGACAGTATCAAAACACGCCTTGACCGCGAGCAACATCTCTCCTTCCTGGAATTCAATTACAGCATCCTGCAAGCCTATGACTTCATCGAACTGAATAATCTGCATGGTTGTACCTTGCAGGTCTCCGGTGCCGACCAGTGGGCGAATGCGATCAGCGGTGCCGAACTGGGACGCAAGAAATCCGGTTTGAATTTACACGTTCTGACCGCGCCATTACTGACCGACGCCTCCGGCAAAAAAATGGGCAAGTCCGAAGGCAATGCGCTGTGGCTCAACCGCGATCTGCAATCTGATTACGATTACTATCAATATTGGCGCAATGTCGATGACAGCATGGTCGAGAAGATGCTGAAACTCTTCACCGCTCTGCCGCTCGATGAGATCGCACGTTTATCCGCCTTGAAAGATGCCGAGATCAACGAAGCGAAAAAAATCCTCGCCTTCGAAGCCACCAAGATGCTGCGTGGACAGGATGCCGCCGAACGTTCTGCGCAAACGGCCGCCGAAACATTTGCCGGTGGTGGCAAAGGCGCTGACCTGCCGCGTTTCCAACTGGCGGCCCATGAGTCCCGTTCCATTCTCGATCTGCTTGTCAAAGCCGAACTGGCCGCCAGTAAAGGTGAAGCGAAACGCCTGATTGCCGGCAAAGGGATCAAGATCAATGATGCGCCGGTTGAAGATGAAGCCTATCAGATCAGCAATGACGATTTCGACAGTGACGGCGACCTGAAACTTTCCGCCGGCAAGAAACGTCACGTACTGTTCAGCCAGGCTTGATCTTGGATATCGACACCGCTCTTAAAAACGCTACAGAACAGTTTCAGTCTGTCGATCCGGCCACTGCGGGAATGGATGCGCGTATCCTGATGCAGCATGTGTTGCACTATGATCTGGCGCAATTGATGCTGTACAGGAAACAGGATTTGACAGCGGACCAATTATCACTCTGGCAGGATTATGTGGCGCAACGTCTGGCGCATAAACCGGTTGCTAAGATCACCGGTGAGAAAGAATTTTACGGTGTCGCATTCAAAACATCCGAAGCAACGCTCGATCCGCGCCCGGACAGTGAAACACTGATCGAACAGGTGCAGAAATTTTACCCGCTGACCGAAACAGACCTGCGCATCCTGGATTTGGGAACGGGCACGGGCTGTCTGTTACTGACGCTGTTACGTCTCTACCCGCACGCCACCGGCATCGGTGCTGATATTTCTCTCGAGGCCTTACAGGTGGCGCAGGATAATGCGTATCTTCACCGCTTGCTGGAACGGTCTGAATTGATCCAGTCAAACTGGTTCGACAAGATCAGCGGCACATTCGATCTGATCATCAGCAACCCGCCTTATATCGATCACACTGCTCTGGCCCAGCTCTCACGCAGCGTCAAAGATTACGATCCGATGCTGGCCCTGGATGGCGGCCCGGATGGTCTGGAACCATACCGCATCATCACCGCACAGGCCGTTTCATTC
>DASWYT010000060.1:0-5443 GCA_036404835.1 Alphaproteobacteria bacterium
CTGCCGGCTTTTGATTTTGTCCATGGCGGCGGTATGAGTTACACCTTTACCGGCCAGCTTATCATGGTGAATCTGGCCGTCTATGGCGGGTTGGTCTGGCTGTATATATTATCCCGCGGCTATCCGCAGTGGCAGAGATTATTTATAGCGGTTGGCCTGTTTCATATAGCGACAGCCTATACCGATTATCATGAAGCTCTTTATATTTTTGCCGGTCCTTTGGGCAACATCGTGATAGCCAGTTACATGCTGTACCGCGCATGGCTCGATATTGCACCGCGTGGAATCGGGGAGCGTTTTCTGAACGCCGCTTTTGGTTTCGGTTTTACCATGCAGGCCCTGGCGGAGGGGTGGTCGCTGATCCATGATCCCGATGTCCGTCATGCTTATCTCCAACAAAAAGGCGGCCATGCATTCGGCGATTTCGACCGTGTAGCCGATCTGTCCGACCTGTCATTCAACAATGTCATAGGAATCTACCTGGTCTGCACGGTTATCGCTTTGGTCGTCCCGCTGGTGATTTATATACGTGCATGCCGGCAATCGGAAAAAAATGCACGCCCCTGGATTTCTGTTTAAAAAACATTATCTTATAGCCTGTCCGAAACATATGCAGGCAGGGGCAAGATGTTAAACTATATTCTGATTATTGTTGTCGCAGGTCTTGTTATTTTAGGCGTGCTGATCATCCGCCAGCCGGACCAGTTCCGCGTGACGCGCACATTAAAGATGGCCGCAACGCCGGACACGATCTTTCCACACATCAATAATTTTCGCATGTGGCAAAGCTGGTCGCCGTGGGTGGAGATGGACCCGAATGCCGTTATGCATTTTGAAGGCCCGGAAACGGGCAAAGGTGCCAAAACAACATGGAAAGGCAATAACCAGATCGGCGAAGGCAGCCTGACGATTTTGGAAAGCGTTCCAAGCAGCCTGATCCGTTACCGTCTGGATTTCATCAAACCGATGGCGGGAATAAGCTATTCCGAATTCAAATTCCTGCCGCAAGGCGATCAGACCATGGTCAGCTGGACCATGTACGGCCAGAATACATGGATGGGCAAGATCATCGGTCTCTTTATGAATTGCGAAAAGATGATCGGCACGCAATTCGACAAAGGGCTGAATAATTTGAAGCGGGTTGTCGAGGAAAATTAGACTTTCAACGGAACCGTATGAAAGCAAAGGGGAATGACCATGAGCGGTGACTTTACCGATAATACCAATCAAAACCGCTATGAATATAAAGTGGGCGAATCCGTTGCATTCGCCAATTATCACAAAAAAGACGATACGCTTTATATTGACTATGTCGAAGCGCCACCGGAGTTGCGCGGGACGGGCGCAGCCGGGAAATTAATGGACCATATCGTCGAGACGGCCCGCGCCGGGAAAATGAAAATCACTCCGGTCTGCGGTTATGCCGCCATGTGGCTGACGCGCCATCCGGAGCATGATGATCTGAAAGCCTAGGTATGATTTCAGGCGCTGATATTAACGGCTGGTGCTGGTACGGCGGCGTTCATGTTGTTGGTAATCGTCTGCAGCGATTTATCGATATCGCGCATGACATCGTCTGATTCATTCAGGCTGCGCTTGATCTGCGGGTCATCATCGCGATCCAGTTTCGTCCGTTGCTGACGCACGATATTCTTCAATTCATCCATCAGCTTTTTAACCTCATTGATAAAATCTTTGTCGACCTGCTTCGCGGCTTCCTGCTGCATGATATCTCTGGCATAGGCTTCCATCTTCTCACGGAAACTGGCATCCGGGTCTGCCGCGACATGCTCTGCGGATTCTTCTTCTGTCAATGGACCATCCTGAGTCATGGCCGTATCGTTCCCATCATCCCTATCAGGCGGAATGTCGACAGCTTCAGCATCACCTCCCGTTTCCGGTGGAGTTTCTGTATTTACGCCATTGGCGGCGGTGGCAGGCACTTTATCGGATGAGGATACAACCATATCCGTGCCACCGGCTGATGCATATTCCTTGGCGGCTGCAGCAAGCTCCTTGGACAGGCGTGCGGCTTGTTGTGCGATCATTTTCGGATCGGCACCGGCCATCATGCGCAAGGTTTTGATCTGTTCTTTCAGGCGGCGGATTTTTTCGCGCGCGGAGGCTTTGCGTTGTTCGGCAAAATCCGTTTTCGATGAGTTCAGCGATGATAAAGTCTGGCGCAACTGGTTTTGTGTATCTTCGAACATCTGCGCTTTTTCCGGATCGCGCTCAGCCATTTTCTGCAACGGCGTTTGTTCACGCGTTTTGGCGGTCTGGGAAAACCAGGACGGGGAAGAGGAAGATGGCACATCAATGATCATAAGCGTCCATTCTGGCACAATATAACCGGGCGCTTCGGCCCGTTCTTTGATGATATCCTATATTCTCTTAAAAACCATTAAAAAACAGCATCTTATTTATGGATGGCCTGTAATAAATCCTGCAAATCCAGGCGTTTAGTATGCATGGCCAGATTACCGTCATGGTCGCGTGGCCAGTCGGCCGGGTCGCGGTCCCAGTATAATTCGACTCCGTTCTGGTCCGGGTCGTGCAGATAAAGCGCTTCGCTGACGCCATGGTCTGATGCGCCATCCAGGGCAATGTTATTGTTCTGTAAACGCATCAGCGCGTCCGCCAGATCGGCACGCGTCGGATACAGAATGGCTGTATGATACAGGCCCGTCGTGCCGGGAGGGGGTGGTGAGCCACCAAGCGATTCCCATGTGTTCAGGCCGATATGATGATGGTAACCGCCAGCGGATATGAAAGCGGCCTGCGCTCCGTAACGTTGCGTCACGGTGAAACCGAGTATGTCACAATAAAAATGCAATGCACGATCCAGGTCGGCAACTTTGAGATGGACATGGCCGATCCTTGCACCGGCGGCAATGGGATGTGTCATGAGATTTCCGTCAAAAAGGCTGTTCTGCAAATCATGCAAAACAGCCTATCACGTTGGCCTGTCAAAAACAGCCAAAAAGAATCCTGTTAATACCAGGCCGGCGGATCGCTGGCTGGAAAACTATCTTCAATCGTGTCATCGATCTGTTGTTCTGTCAGATTCTGACGCATGGCAATGTTTTCGGTAATGGTATCTTCGGCGGTTTTTGTGCCGGTTTCCGGTAAAATATGCCGGTAAAATTTCATGACGCAATTGTTACGTATCATGATGACCTCCTTGTAAGCCGTTGCGGGTAAAGCCCGTGGAAGGACTGGCGAGGGGGGTAGTGATTTCATTTTGACATTCAGGGCATAAAGATTCGATGTGGTTTGCGCCACACAGGTTTTTTAAGATAAAAAACCATAACCAGATGATGAAATCGAATAACAAGATAGTTGGAGATAGGATACAGAGTATGTCGAAACAAGGCTTGCATTCTTTTGTGCAGGTGCAAAAATAAAGACGCTGCCTTATTTTATTTTTCGAAAGGACATTCCCATGAAATCTTTATCACGTTTCCTGTTACTCAGCCTGGCACTGGCCGGTTTTTCTATAACATCTGCACAGGCTGCCGAAACATATGCATTCGACCCGCATCATACGATGGTAAACTGGCAGGCCGGTCATTTTGGTTTCTCGCATCCGACCGGTAAATTCCCACTGGTTAATGGCACATTGATTCTCGATGAAAAAACACCGGCCAACAGCAAAGTCGATGTCGTTATAGATGCAACCAAAATCTCCACCGGCGATGAGAAATTCGACGAACATCTCAAAAGCAAGGATTTCTTCGACGTTGCAAAATACGGCTCTGCGAAATTTGTCAGCACGAAAGTTGAAGTCACTGGCAAGGATACAGCCAAAGTCACGGGCAATCTGACCTTGCTGGATAAAACTAAGCAAGTCGTGCTGGACGTCAAGCTGAACCAGATCGGCGAGCATCCCTTCACCAAAAAGAAAAGTGTCGGTTTCAGTGCGACGACCACGATCAAGCGTTCCGAATTCGGGATCGCCTATGGCATTCCGGCCGTACCGGATGATGTGGCTCTGACGATTGAAGCGGAAGCCAGCGTCGCGGATGCAACACCGGCAAAATAGGTTTTCAATATCCCCATAAAAAATCCCGGCTCACAGGCCGGGATTTTTTTATCTTTGTTTTTCGCTTTTAGGCAGCGGAACGTTTCGGTCCGCCATTGCTGCCGCCGAATTTTTTGCGGGCTGCGCCACCAGGTTTGCGGCTGAAACCATTATCCTTGGTGAACGGGCTTGGGCCACCGAATTTCTTCTTGAAGCCGCCGCCTTCCTTGCGGAAGCCTTCGCCATCGCGCTGACCACCATTATTGCTGTTGGCATTTGCACCGGCATAGGCGCCACGTGGTTGTTCACCACCACGACGCTCTTGTTGCTGTGTGTCACTAAAGCGGTTGCCACGCGGCTCCTGCGGGCGGTCGCCAGCATATGGACGACGTTCGCTGTTATTGGTGCGATCGCCATAGAAGTTACGCTCACCGGAGTTGCTGCGTTCGCTATTACCGTTGCCGCGGCGTTCATTATTGCTACGACCGGCATAACCACCGCTTCTGTTGCTGTTACCGTTGCTATTGCTGCCATTGCCGAAACGGCGAGCCTGGTTGGCGCGTTGTTCGGCAGCGGCTGCTTCCGGGTCCAGCATGCGCTGAATGGCTTTCCATTTCAGGTTGTCGCCTGGTGAAACCAGGTTGATGGCGGAACCTTCCGCGCCGGCACGGGCCGTACGGCCGATGCGGTGGATATAATCTTCCGGGCATTGCGGCAGGTCATAGTTGATGACATGTTCAATGTGCGGAATATCCAGACCACGGGCAGCAACATCGGTTGCCACCAGGATGCGGTATTTCTTCTCACGGAACGCCTGGATGACGCGGGAACGCTGGTTTTGCTTCAGGTCACCATGGATCGCATCGGCTTTATGCTCGGCGCGATACAGGCGGGTTGCCAGTTTCTCGGCACCGTATTTTGTTTTCACAAAAATAATGACGGAACCGGAACGGGCTTCCAATTGAGCAATCAGCTGGTTGTATTTGTCATCTTCCGTCGTGCGCACAGTTTCCTGTTTGATGTTCGCAGCCGGTGTAACGGTGGAACCAACGGACACACGTTCCGGGTTGACCAGATATTTGGAAGACAGTTTGACGATGTTCGTCGGCATGGTGGCGGAGAACATCATGGTCTGGCGTTCGCTCGGAACATATTCCAGGATTTTATCCAGCTGAATACCAAAGCCCATATCGAGCATACGGTCCGTTTCATCGAGAACCAGATAACGTGTGTTATCCAGATTCCAGCGGCCACGGGACAAATGATCGATCACGCGGCCCGGTGTTCCGACAACGAGACGTGGATTCATGTTCATTTGCTTGAATTGTTTCGGCATTGGCTCGCCACCGATTAACAATGCAGTGCGGATAGTCGGCACGGCAATCATTTGTTGCAATGTCGCCATGACCTGCATCGCCAGTT
>DASWYT010000061.1:0-9483 GCA_036404835.1 Alphaproteobacteria bacterium
CGACATCCAGGGCGGCGACAAGAGAGCCCTTTGAACGGGCTGGAATGGGTTTTGATTTTGCCATCACTCCCGTTTACGACCGGATAGTTAAAGAAGCTTTGATCTATGTTGTCATAAAGCATAAAAAATGAAAGAGATCAATTTTTCATTATATGAAGTGTTTATTTGGGGGCGGGTCTATATCTGGCGGCCTTCCACGCACGGTAAAAATGGGCGGAGCGCCTGTTTTTATTTACTCGTGTCTGTTCCACGGGAAGAGCAGCACCAATTGCTGGAATCCGTACCAGCCGGTCATGCCGCTGAGCAGCAATCCCAGGGCGATCAGAAAAACAAAAATAAACCACAGGCTGCTGAACAGCCAGCCGAAGATCAGGCTGACGAGCAGGGCGAGGCCGAGCGTGATCTGGACCTGACGGTCAATCGGCAGACCCAGATCCATATCGCGCACAACCGGCAGGCCGGCATTGCGCCAGCCATTCAGCCCGTTATCGAGTACATAGAACAGAATGCCTTCTGTTTCCGGTGTGGGTTGCATCAGGATCATATGGCTGATCTGTGTGGCCTGGCCGCCATTCTGACAGACCAGGATGACGCGCTCGGTCGGATGTTCCGTAACGCTTTGCGCGATCTTGGTGACATCAGGAACATGCAGGCTGTTGGGGATATGCAACGCTTTATACGATGTCAGATTGCGGACATCGATGATGATCGCTTCATGCTGATCGAGCCATTCTTTGGCTTGCTGCGGGCTGAGTAAAGGCAAAAGACCAGCGGCCATCATTCTCTCCATGACTTAAATATTAATATAATCTTAGCGCAAACAAGGGGCGCGTTTAAACCCTCTTTAAGAGGAAAGCATTAAGGTAATAGGACATGATCGCTAACGATACCCTTATTATATTGCGTCAGCTGACCGGCGAGGACATTGACGAGTCACGTGCCCGGGAGCTTTTCCGCACGGTGGCGCAGATTACGTCCGACTCTCCGGCACCGCATGCGATGGTCGCCGGTTTGATGGAAACCCTGCAATTACAGGACCGTCTGACCAGCGCCAACCAGCCTGATTATATTTTCACCGATATTCTCGCCCGCGATAAACATACGGGCTATTACATTCACAGTGCTTTGCGCACGCTCTATCTGGACTATGCGCTGATTCGCGCGGCCCAGGCCGATGTGAAGCATCAACCCTTGCTGGTGCTGGGCGATTTTCTGAATTTATCCTCGGTCAACGAGGCGTTGGGCCGGAATGTCACCAATGACGTGATGGCCACGATCTGCGGCATGTATTGCGATGCCATGACCCGTCACGGCGTGGTGAACTGGCTCTATCACCGTTCGATGGGCGATGAAGTGACCTTTATCGTCATGGATTGCGGCCAGTCACAGGTGGAAGCCGCGATGGAAGCCGCCAGCGCCGAGGTGACCGAATTCGTCAAGATGCTGGGGATCGAGCGTCTGCGCCACAAGAAATACCCGAACCAGAGCGGGACAGGCCTGATGACGGCCGTCAAACCGCTTTTGCCGGATACGGATCACCGCCTGCTGAAGCAGGAACTGGACGAAATGATCTCCGAACAGAAGAAACAAGGGAAGACCACCTTGTTCAATCGCGTTCTGGGGGTTGAGCCTGAGCAATTCCACAATCATGCCTCCGAGCAACGTGTCGATAAGGCGCTGCACAAATATGCGCATTACCGTTACCTGGCCCAGCACACGATGGATGGGCCGACAGTGCAGGAACGTTCGGCGCTGAATCCGGTCAATGCCTTATTGACCGGTCGTGCCATTGCCTGGCCGCGTGACGACCGGATCGAATTTCTGCGCCATCACCATGACAGTTCGAAAATGATGTTGCGAGCCGATATCTATAATCTCGGTGGTTTGAACGCCGTATTCGGCCATGATGGTGCCGACCATATCAAGGCGCATTATATCCGCATCCTGTTCGATGCAATCAATACCTATGACGTCGAAGAACCGAAAGTTTTCGATTGCGGCGGTGGTATCATCGATGTGATCTTCAACATCATGGCACCGCATGTTCTGGAGAAAGCGATCTGCACCATCCAGAACCAGATTTATTTCCATGTGTTGCAACATTCCGTGGCTGCTTATGCCGAACGCGAGAATCTGGCTTATGCCGGTGATGGCACGGTGTTGTTGTCTGCCTTGCCGCATCCACGGCACGAAGTCGAAGGCACGGGCCTGATCATGGCGTTGCACAAGGTCGAAGCGGACCGTTTGCTGCCGGAAATTATCGAACGTCTTGATAAAATTACCAACCGCACGAAAATGCATGGCTTTGCCTGTTTGTGGTTCAATGAAAACGGCCAGGTCAGTGCCCTGATGCTCAATGAACCGCCGGATGTGAGTGTTATCGGAATGGACCGCACCAACGAGGCCAGCCGCCATTATCTGCCATTCACCGATGCATTGAGCGATCATCTCAACCCGGAAGAATTGCCGAGTATTTTCGAGCGTCCGATCGGCCAGATTTGCGAGATTGTTTTCGGGATGGATATGCAGGCCGTGCTGGGCTTCAAAAAAGCCATTCGCATGTTGCAGGAAAAAAATGTCGATGATGACACGATCGAAGCCGTGTCATCCTATGAAGCCATGGATGCATTGCTCAAGCAACATGATCTGCCACCTTTATCCGTGGTCAGCACGCAAAACCGCCCGGCTTTGACGTTGCGTGAACGCGAAGCGTTCAAGACGATGACGCTGGCCGAGAAACTGGAACATTTGCCGAAAGATCTGGCGACATTATTGCTGCAGATCCAGGCAATCTTCTACAGCCTGAAATTACTGCGCCCGCATGGTCAATTGCCATTCGGTCAGGCGCAACAAGTATTGATAGAAGAACTGAATAATGATCTGTCGAATATTCAGGGAGATCGTGAACATGATACGGTCCTGACCGAAGGATTGTGGTTCCTGACACGCCTGTATGATCGCTCTTATGCATGCCTGCAGCGCCCATGGCCTGAAAAATTACTGCGCACTTGGCAGGATCTGTGTATCGGCTGCCTGCATGACAATCTGCAACGTTTGCGTGCCTTGAATGAAACGTCGCTGGCCAGTTTGCTGGAACGTTATCTCGCGACACAGGACAAGTCGGTGATTCTGCGCCAGGAAGCGTTGCAAAACGCCGCGACCTATTATACCGATATGATCGATCACATGTTAACGCAGGATATTGTCACGCCGGAGCAAGCGCAACAGTTGGAAGATAGATTTAACAATCTATTCAAGCGCTTGCATCGCGCTCTGGTCTTGATTGCGCCGGATGAGAAAATTACGGTTTACGCGTAAAACCGGCAATATTTTAACAATAATCCTTTTGCCTTCTGTCATCGCTTCTGGTAAACTAAGTAAACTCAAGGGAATGCCATGGAGAGATACGCGGCACAAGTCCACGGCGCCTGTAATGGATCAATGAGGATGTAAGCTATATGTTGCAACAGACAGCATCCCGTTCTGTTTTTACCCGTCGTTTCGACGAACTTGTCGAGCCTACTTTAAATCCGCATGATCGTGTTCTTTTGCTTGCCCGCATGGGCCGCTGGCAATGGCGCGTCGGCACGGCGAATATCATGTTCACGCCGTCACTGTATCTGCTGTTGGATCTCGATCCGAATAATTTCGTACCGTCGATCAAGAATTTGCGCATGCTCGTATCGTCACGTGATCTGGGCCGTATGCTGGTGATGATCAACAAAGTCATTCTCGATGCACAGCCTGGTATCGCAGATATTCACGTGCTGCATCCCGATAAAGATCACACGGGTTTCCATGTGCGTTGCTATTGCACGCCGGAAGTCGATGAAGACGGCCAGGTCATCGCGCTGGAAGGCCTGGTGCAGGATGTGACGACGGAGAAACATGACCGCACCGCCCTGCGTTATGCGATTGATGAAACCGAAGCGGCAAACCGCGCCAAATCACGTTTCCTGGCGATGATGAGCCATGAATTACGCACGCCGCTGAACGCCATTATCGGTTTCTCGGAAGTGATGCAGACCGAATTGCTGGGGCCGCTGGGCAACCCGCGCTATGCCACCTATGTCGGCGATATCAACCAGTCGGGCCGTTTCCTGCTGGAATTGATCAATGACGTGCTGGACATGTCGAAGATCGAAGCGGGCAAGTATGAACTGGTCATCGAGCCGGTGAATGTCTTGAAAGTCCTGCGTCACGCCTGCCATATGATGGAAACAACGGCCCAGGACCGTCAGGTCGCCCTGGCGCTGCGCGGTGCCAAGGGTGATGATATGGTGCAGGCGGATCGCCGCGCCCTGTTGCAGATTTTGCTGAACGTCTTGTCCAATGCCATTAAATTCACACCGCCGGGCGGGCATGTCGTCCTCCAGGCTGAAATGGACCGCCCGCAAAAACAACTCGTTATCAGCATTGCTGATACGGGTGTGGGTATTCCGGCCGACAAGCTGGACCGTGTCGGTGAGCCATTCGAACAGTTTGGCGATGCGGAAACCACCAAACAGGGTGGCACAGGCCTGGGCCTGGCCATTACCAAAAAGCTGATCCAGCTGCATGGTGGCCAGTTCGATATCGCCAGCCAGCCAGGGACCGGCACCACGGTTACGATCACGCTGCCGCTTTAAACAGCCTTAACCTATTCCGTCCTATCATGGCATTGTAATATTCCCGCCATGCCATAGGTTATCGCTATGTCTGCTCCACATGAAACATCACCTGTCCGTGACGCCGCCGAACATGCGGTGCTGAAAGACGTGGATGCCGTGCAGATCGAATTGCCGCTGGATCTGGATGATGAAACGGATGATCTGCTCTATGGCATGAGTGATGCGGCTTATGAAGAGGTTATCGACGCGGTCGATAATGAAGATGATGCCGCTCTGGACGAGGCGATTGCCGATCTCGACCCGGCTGACATCGCCACTATCCTGGAGAAAGCGCCGAAAGAGAAAGCGCTCGATTTCCTGCAGCGCATGCGCGGCCAGCTGGATGCCGAGGTCTATACGTATCTGGGTCACCAGCGTTTGAAATTATTGTTCGGTGCGCTGAACAACCGTGAGATTGCCGCGATCATCGCCGATCTGGAAACGGATGATGCGATCGGCCTGCTCGAGGATTTCGATGCAGATGAACGGAAAGATATTCTCCATTATGTGGATCAGCAAATCCGCGTGCTGGTGGAAGAGGGTCTGACCTACCCGGAAGAATCCGCCGGCCGTATGATGCAGCGCGATTACGTTGCCGTGCCGAATTTCTGGACCTTGGGCAAGACATTGGATTATCTCCAGGTGATGCGGGATACGCTGCCGGAACAGCTTTATGACGTGTTCGTGGTTGATCCGCGGCACCGTGTGCTGGGAACGGTGCAGGTGGGGCAATTGCTGCGCGCCAGCCGTTCGCAGAAAATGATGGAGATCGCCACCGAAGCCTATACGGTCGATGCGCAAACGGACCGTGAAGATGTCGCGACCCTGTTCAAACGGACGATCCTGACCAGCGTGCCGGTAATTGACGAAGCCGAACGGCTGATCGGTGTGATCACGATTGACGACGTCGTCACCGTTATCGATGAAGAAGCCAGCGAGGATTTACTACGCCTGGCCGGTGTTAAGGAAGATGATTTCTATGCCGCCGTGTTAAGCACCGCAGGCGCACGTTTTTCCTGGTTGCTGCTGAATCTGTTCACCGCCGTGATTGCATCGATTGCGATTGGTTTCTTTGCGACGACATTGGAAAAAGTCGTGGCGCTGGCGATCCTGATGCCGATTGTCGCCAGCATGGGCGGCAATGCCGGAACGCAAACGCTGACGGTTGCGGTGCGTGCCCTGGCAACGAAAGAACTGACCGGTGCTAATGCCTGGCGTGTCGTTCTGAAAGAAAGCACCATCGGTTTGCTCAACGGCATCGGTTTTGCCATCCTGATCGGTCTTGGCGTATGGGGCTGGTTTGACGATACGCAACTGGCCACCGTGATTGCGATGGCGATGATTATCAATCTGATCGCAGCTGGTTTGGCCGGCGCATTGATCCCCCTGGGATTAAGCCGGTTGAAATTCGACCCGGCGCTTGGTTCGTCGGTCTTTCTGACGACGGTGACGGATGTGATCGGTTTTGTGGCCTTCCTGGGCCTGGCCACCTGGTTGATGCAGATCTGATTTAAACGGTGAAGCCATCTGGGGCCGCCGGCAGGATGGTGGTTTTATCTTTTTCAAAAAATGACGGCAAACTGGCTTTTTGGGCCAGTTGCTGTCTGGCCCAGGCAATATCATCCGCTTCCGGCATCCGTGGGCAAAACTCATCATGCACCACATGGGAATTCAGATATGAAATGAGTTTCGGGTCACCCTCACAGGCGGTTTTCCAGTCCTGTGTGGCGGCAATATTTTCAGCAAAAAGCGTGGCAGACATTTTCAGTTTCCTTTGTTTGGTGTAAGATGGTGGAGCAGGTTAGGGTTGACGAAAAACGAGAGATTTAAAGATGGCGGTACTCACGACGGCGCAAAATCAATTGCAAAGCGACATTCTGTTCAGCTTCACGCATGGTGTGGATCTGGATGCGCGTTTGTATGCCCAGGAAATCCGCGTGCAGCGCGGGTGGATTCAGGGGCTGCAGGCTATCGGCCTGTTTTCCGCCGATGATGTTGCACAGGTCGATAAGGCCCTGGTGCAATTGCAACAGGAAATGGATAACGGCACATTCAGCTGGTCCATCCGTGACGAGGATGTGCATATGCATGTCGAGAAATACGTCACGGCCCAGTGCGGCGATCTGGGCAAGAAAATGCATGTCGGCCGTTCCCGGAATGACCTGATCGCCACCACCTTGCGTTTGTTTGTCGCCGATGCATGTGATGCCGCCACCGGCCAGATCCGCGCTCTGATCAAATCTTTGTTGCATCAGGCGTCCCAGCATGTGCAAACCTATATGCCGGGCCTGACTCATTTGCAGCATGGCCAGCCGATTGCCGTGGCCCATGTCATGCTGGCTTATGCCGAAGCCTTTGGCCGCGATCTGCAAAATCTGCAGCATGCCAAGAGCATGGCTTTGGCGACCATGCCATTGGGCGCGGCCGCTTTGGCCGGTACGCCGCTGAAAATTGATTTGCAGCAACTGGCCCGCGAACTTGGCTTTGCTGCGGCGAACCGCAATTCCTATGACGCTGTGGGGGATCGCGATTTCATGCTCCAGGCGTTGAATGCGTTCAGCAATAGCGGCGTGCATCTGGCGCGTCTGTCCGAAGATGTGATTTACTGGTCCGCCAGCGCCGTCGGGATTGCCACTTTGCCACCCGCCTGGTCCACCGGCAGTTCCATCATGCCGAACAAACGCAATCCCGATGTGCCGGAACTGACACGTGGCCGGGTGGCGCATATGATCGGCGCGCAAACATCCGGTCATACGCTGATGCGCACCGTGCCGACCAGCTATGGCAGTGATCTGCACGAATTGAAGCGCGATTTGATCGGCAGCCTTGACCAGTTCATGGCATGCCTGTCCGTATGGCCGTTCTTTATGCATGAACTGACGTTCCAGCCGCAACGCTGCGCCGAATTGCTGGATAAGGGCCATATTCTGGCCACCGAGATTGCCGATGCGCTGGTGGGTCACGGCCTGGCATTTCGTGATGCCTATAAGATCGTGGCGCAATTGGTGGTCATCGCCGATCAGCACGCATGCCAGGTCCATCAATTGAACATAGACGATGTCAATCATGTGCTGGCCCAGGGCGGTTTCCCTCCGCTGGCAGCCTATGATTTTACGGTCGTGGAAGCGATTGCGCGGCGCGCAAATGTCGGTGGTACGGCAAAGCATGAGATCGAAAAACAGATTAAAAACTGGACGGAAAAACTGGCGTAAAAAAAATGATTACGCGCGACGTCGTCGTTTTTCAGAAATGATGCAATATAGAAGAGACATGAATTAAACCGGCCAGGGTCTTGAAGGAATTTTTTTCAGGAGAGGTTTCTGGCAGGGCACGCACCACCATACAACCGGAACGCTTTTGTTCAGCGTCGGTTTGTACGTCGTCGGGTGGCGGTTACATTCATCATGATAAAAGAGTGACAGGTTTTTACCGCAAGCGCAATATTTTTCTGCGCTGTTGTTATTTTTTCTGGAAAGCAGGCAATGGTTTTATTATACTGGATGAACATTCTTTTGAAAAAAAATACACGGAGATAAAAATGGGTGACCGCAATGATCGTCTGGCCGATTCATCGCCAGCGCAAACATCCTATCGCGAAGAAAAATTCAATGGCAATCGCGGCATGACCAATCGTGATGATGGCATCATGCGCAAAGGTGATCCGGGATATGACGCCTATATGAAAGAAGCCCAAGAATCCCACGAAGCTTTTATGAAACAATGGCGTGCGAAAAACGGTATTGCTGAACCGGATGAAAACGTATCGGTGCCGTCATTGGATTCGCCGAAATTTTAATCAGCCACCACCAGGCTGTATTTGAGCATGACGTTTTTCATTTTGGCATCGATCCAGCCTTGCAACACGCTGCGTTCCGCTTTGAACGTCACGACGTTGAAGGTATGGCTGTGATCGGTCACAGGCGTGCGGCAGGCTTCGAGGAAACCATTATTGATGTAATTCTCGCACACGGCGTTGTTGCCCGCATGGACTTTGGTCATGATGACCTGCTTGTCCGGGTTTTCCAGGAAATAAATATAACGGGCGAGGGCGCCGATAGCACCTAAACCCTGGTCACGGTATTTCGGATGGACCTGTGCGCCTTTCAGGATGCTGACCTGGTTGTAACGTGAGACGCCCAGTGATTTTTTCGGTGTTTTCTGGCCGCGGCCATCACCCACTTCCTCGTCATTATCAGCCAGGCCGAACAGGGAAACCAGATTCTCGCCGCTATAAGCACCCCAGTAAAGATGGCCTTGTGCCATGGATTCTTCGAAACAGCCGGCGCTCCGCTTGATCAGGAAGTTTTTTTCCAGTTCATTCGCACTGGCGGCAACCGTGTCTTGTAGATGCAAAATAGCCGGAATGTCATCCTGTCCCAGCAAGGCCCAGACAAATTGCTCGCCATTGGGCAGAACGCCCTGATAGGTCGCCAAGGGATCGACCATAACGCCCAGAGAATTCTGGTTAGCAGGCGCAGATGGAATAACGGAAATTTTGAAGGCAGTAGTCGAGACGGACATGATCAGATACCAAAGCTTTTAATCTAAGAGGGAAGAGATAAAAGGCTGTTGGCAGGACACGCACTACCCCAGGGCCATGACGCTGATTCAGCGTCGGCACATACGTCGTCGGGATGGCAAATAGTTCGTCATAAAGATAACATGACATACTTCGATTTATTTGTCAATAATAATTGTTTTTGGCTTGGAATCATGGTACTTTAAAAAGGAACAGGCAGGTTCCCCATGAAAAAAGAAAAAACATTGCCAGTTCAAAATGTGATGACGATTATGTCGGTTCTGGGGCTGGAACAAATTAACGATTCAAACAAAC
>DASWYT010000062.1:0-2877 GCA_036404835.1 Alphaproteobacteria bacterium
ATTTACCGACGCCCAATATGCCCATCCACTATGCCTATGGCCGTATACAGGAAAACGGGCGTGATATGTTTGTCAGCAGCGGGATTGGGACCAGCACCTTTGACGCCAAGAACACACGGAACGAAGTCGTCTTGTTACGCATTCACCATAGTGCATTGGCCGTTTAAAGACGGGCATTAACTATTCCCTTTAAATTCGTTGATGCACTGCACGAAAGCCGCTTGAGGTTACGCGCAAAACCAGTAGGATAGGGCATCTGATATGCCTTTTAGAGGGATGATCCTAATGGCTGAAACAAGTTTCTTTATCGAAGCCCTGACCGTGCTGATTTTGGCCGGCTTTGTCGGATACCATGTGATCTGGTCGGTGACACCGGCCTTGCATGCGCCGTTGATGGGTATCACTAATGCGATTTCATCCGTCATTATTGTTGGTGCGTTGCTGGCTGCCGGTCCGGCTGTCATGACGACATCGAAAATTCTCGGCTTCATCGCCATCGTTCTGGCGTCGGTCAATATCTTCGGTGGTTTCGTCGTGACGCACCGCATGTTGTCGATGTTCCAAAAGAAAAAGAAATAAGAGTTATCCATGATCATTCATCTCGCTTACCTGGTTGCCTCCGTTCTCTTTATCTTCGCGTTGAAAGGCCTGTCGCATCCGGAAAGCTCGCGCCGTGGTGTGATGTGCGGTGTCACGGGTATGGCGATTGCGATTATCGCGACCTTGCTGGCGCCACAGGTTGAAGTTTATGGCCTGCCACTTCTGGGTATCGCTATCGGTGGTGCCATCGGAACGGTGATTGCGCGTAAAGTGGCGATGACCGCCCTGCCGCAATTGATGGCGGCATTTCACTCTCTCGTCGGTCTGGCCGCTGTTTGCGTTGCTGCTGCGGCATTCTATCAACCGGATCTGTTCGGGATCGGTGAAGCCGGTGCGATCCGCGTCAATTCCCTGATCGAAATGGCGCTGGGTTGCGCCATCGGTGCGATTACCTTTACCGGTTCCATTATCGCCTTCGGTAAATTGCAGGGCCTGATCTCAGGCGCGCCTCTGGTCTTCAAGGGCCAGCATCCGCTGAACGCTGTCTTAGGGATCGGGATCGTCTTTGCGATCGTCTTATTGTGCACAACGCAATCGGTTGTTTTCTTCTGGGTCATCGTCGCCTTTGCTTTGGCGCTCGGCGTGCTGATGATCATTCCAATCGGTGGTGCGGATATGCCGGTGATCGTGTCGATGCTGAACTCTTATTCCGGCTGGGCCGCCGCGGGTGTCGGTTTCACAATGGAAAATACCTTGCTGATCGTCACAGGCGCTCTGGTGGGTGCCTCCGGTGCAATCCTGTCCTACATCATGTGCAAAAACATGAACCGTTCGTTCCTCAGCGTTCTGCTGGGTGGTTTCGGTGCTGAAGCTGCTGCTGGTGGCGGTGGTGCGGCACAGGGTGATCGTAATGTGCGTATCGGTTCTGCCGAAGATGCGGCGTTCATCATGAAAAATGCCGAAAGCGTGATTATCGTTCCGGGTTACGGTATGGCTGTGGCACAAGCCCAGCACGCCGTCAAGGAAATGGCCGATATCCTCAAAGCCCAGGGCGTGAAAGTTCTCTATGCCATTCACCCGGTGGCCGGTCGCATGCCGGGCCATATGAACGTGCTGCTGGCCGAAGCCAATGTGCCGTATGATGAAGTGCTGGAACTGGAAGATATCAACCGCGATTTCGCACAGTGCGATGTCGCCTATGTGGTCGGCGCGAACGATATCACCAACCCGGCTGCCAAAGACGATCCGGCCAGCCCGATCTATGGCATGCCGATCCTTGATGTGTCCAAAGCGAAAACCGTCCTGTTCGTCAAACGCTCGATGGCCAGCGGCTATGCCGGTATCGATAATGATCTGTTCTATCGTCCGAACACGATGATGTTGCTCGATCATGCGAAGAAGATGACCGAGAACATCATTAAGTCGATGCATTGATTTGCGTTTGAACAAACTAGACCGCTGGCCGCTTTTTTGCCTGATCGCTGTGCTTGCAGTGATGGTGTGGTCGTGGGTTGATCCGCATGATCGTTTTACCTGGTGGCTGGAATCTATTCCAGCAATTGCGGCAATCATTATTTTATCCGCAACCTATACAAAATTCCGCCTGACGAATTTGCTGTATGGTTTGATTGCCATCCATGCGATCATCCTGCTGGTTGGCGGGCATTATACTTATGCCGAAGTGCCGTTGTTCGACACATTCCGCGACATGTTCGGCTGGAGCCGCAATCATTATGACCGTGTCGGGCATATCGCCCAGGGCCTGGTCCCGGCCCTGATCGCGCGTGAATTGCTGATCCGCACCTCGACCCTGCAACGCGGGGCCTGGATGATCGTTTTGATTGTCATGGGCTGCCTGGGGATTGCGGCGATTTACGAGATCATCGAATGGGTTGCCGCCGCCCTGACGGGCGAGGCCGCGGAGAATTTCCTGGGAACCCAGGGCGATGTCTGGGATACGCAAAAAGACATGGCTTTGGCCGGAATCGGGGCCATTACGGGGCTGGCGATCTTCAGCCACTGGCATGACAGGCAACTCAAAAACCTATAGGGTTAATCATTTGGCAGGCTTTGTCTTTTAGGTTCAGAGAAACTTTCTTTAGGAGACCCTATGACCACGAATAATGCTCAACTGGCCGCCCGTTTGCTGCGTGATGCCGCTGAATTTTTCCATCATCTGGCCAAAGATAACCCGGAAATGGCTGAAGCCATGCTGGAAAATGCCGCGATTTATGAGCAGGTTGCCGACCTGGTCGATACTGATCCGCTGGGCTCCCTGCCGATGGTTGATGAAGAAGAAAATAATCTGCCTGCCTGAACGGGGCGATTGCAAACCGG
>DASWYT010000063.1:0-4425 GCA_036404835.1 Alphaproteobacteria bacterium
TCTAAAATATTAAGAATAATAGTAAGTGACGCATCATAGGCTGAATTGCCATACGGGTGAAGCCCTGCTACAACGGTTTAAAGATTTTTAGAGGTCCAAAAATGAAAAAACTGATCGCCGGTAACTGGAAAATGAACACGTCCAAAGAGGACGCTGCCGCTCTTGCACAAGAATTGGCCAAAGGCTTCGGGCAGGGTCTGCCGAATGCCGATATGGTCATCTGCCCGCCGCATGTCTGGCTGGGCCTGGTCACAGATCAATTGAAAAACAGTGCTTTACAGCTGGGTGCGCAGGATTGCCACAATGCTGAAAAGGGTGCTTTCACCGGTAATATCAGCGCGATTATGCTTAAAGAAATCGGCGCCAAATACGTGATTGTCGGCCATAGCGAGCGCCGCCAGTATCATGGTGAGACGAATGAACTGGTCAAGCAAAAGGCCGAAGCTGCTCTGGCGCAGGGCCTGATTCCCATCGTCTGCGTCGGTGAGACCGAAGCCGAGCGTACCGCCGGCGACCAGGAAAAAGTGGTTGGTCAGCAATTGACAGAATCACTGCCTGACAATGGCAAAATCGTGGTGGCTTATGAGCCGGTCTGGGCGATTGGTACCGGTAAGACCGCGACCAACGACGATGTCGCCAACATGCATAAATTCATGCGCGCCCATATTACCAAACAGGTTTCCGGCGGCGACAAAATCCCGTTGCTGTATGGCGGTTCGGTTAAGTCCTCGAACGCAAAAGATATTCTGCATCTGCCGGATGTTGATGGTGTTCTGGTTGGCGGTGCCAGCCTGCAGGCCCCTGAATTTTTAGCCATTGCACAAGCCGCCTAATTTCAGATAGGATAGACCAAATGGAAATCGTATTACTCGTCATTCAAATATTCGTCGCTCTCGCCATTATCGGCGTGATCCTGATTCAGCCACCGGAAAATATCGGTCTGGGCGGAATGGGCAGCAGCAATCCGATGGCCGGCGTCAGTGCGCGCGGTCAGGGCAGTGGCCTGACCCGTACGACAGCTGTGTTGGCAACTATCTTCATGACAATCTCTCTCGTCCTGGCCATTATGTCCGGCATGAACAGAGGTGCCGTTGGCACATCCATTCTGGATGCAGCCTCTACCGAAACTGTTGCTCCTCAGTCTTCCTTAGAAGAAGCCAAGGATGCAGCAAAAGCGACACCGGACGCGAAGACTCCGGCACCAGAAGAAGCTCCTGCAGTTCCACTCGCCAAATAAAAGGCATTCATGACGCGATTTATATTTATGACAGGTGGGGTCGTTTCCTCTTTAGGAAAAGGTCTCGCCACCGCCGCGCTGGGCGCATTATTGCAATCACGTGGTTACAAGGTTCGCCTGCGTAAACTAGATCCGTACTTAAATGTTGACCCTGGCACGATGAGTCCGACCCAGCATGGTGAAGTCTATGTCACCGATGATGGCGCAGAGACCGATCTCGACCTGGGTCACTATGAACGTTTCACCGGTATTCCTACGACACGCGGCGATAACATCACCACCGGCCGTATCTATACCAACGTGCTGGCCAAGGAACGTCGCGGCGATTATCTCGGTGCCACGGTTCAAGTCATTCCGCATATTACCGATGAGATCAAGGATTTTATCCGCGCAGCCGATGGCACGGCGGATTTCGTCTTGTGTGAAATCGGTGGCACCGTCGGTGACATTGAAATTCAGCCCTTCCTGGAAGCGGCCCGTCAGTTCCGTAACGAAGTCGGTCGTGACCGCGTGCTGTTCATTCACATGACCTTGCTGCCGCATATTGCTGCGGCGGGTGAATATAAAACAAAACCGACCCAGCATTCCGTCAGTGAATTGCTGTCTTACGGTATCCAGCCATCGATCCTGATGTGTCGTGCCGACCGTCTGTTGACCGAAGGCGAGCAGCGCAAGATTGCCCTGTTCTGTAACGTCACCCCGGAACGCGTCATTTCCGCCCCGGATGTCGATACGATTTACCAGGTGCCGATCAGCTATCACCAATCCGGCCTGGATACACAGGTGCTGGATTATTTCCAGATGAGCACGGCCAAAGATGTCGATCTGAAACAATGGCAACATATCGTCGATACGGTACGTTACCCGCAGGGTGAGGTCACGGTAGCCATCGTCGGTAAATATGTGTCCTTGCTCGACAGCTATAAATCACTGATGCAGGCG
This sequence comes from Alphaproteobacteria bacterium, assembly GCA_036404835.1. Classification (GTDB taxonomy): domain Bacteria; phylum Pseudomonadota; class Alphaproteobacteria; order Micavibrionales; family SZUA-601; genus DASWYT01. The sequence continues at coordinate 2,180 of DASWYT010000063.1, forward strand.
CTTCATCACGGCGGTATCTCGAATAAAGTAAAGGTCAATCTGCGGTGGGTTGATGCTGAAGAACTCGATAGCGGCGATAATTGGGAGTCCCTGAAAGACGTCAACGCCATTCTGGTTCCCGGTGGTTTCGGTGAACGTGGCACGATGGGCAAGATCAATGCCGTGCGTTACGCCCGCGAGAACAAGATTCCGTATTTCGGTATCTGTTTCGGCATGCAGATGGCGGTGATTGAATCCGCGCGTAATCTCGCCGGTCTGGTCAATGCGAATTCCACCGAATTCGGCAGTTGCGATACGCCGATTGTCGGCCTGATGACCGAATGGAAAAAAGATGATGGCGTTGAACAACGTTCCGCCAACGGCAATCTGGGCGGCACGATGCGTCTGGGGGCTTATCCGTGCGATCTGTTGCCGGGATCGTTGGCCGCTAAAGCCTATAATGCGACCAGCATCAGCGAACGCCACCGTCACCGTTACGAAGTGAACATCAACTACCGCGAGCAACTGGAAAAAACCGGTATGGTCTTTTCCGGCCTGTCACCGGACGGTACGTTGCCGGAGATTATCGAGCGCAAGGATCACCCCTGGTTCATCGGTGTCCAGTTCCACCCGGAACTGAAATCCAAACCGTTCGCTCCACATCCGCTGTTCGCATCGTTTATCGCGGCCGCAAAACAGCAACAGGCGAACCCGGTTAAGGTTGCGGCTTAGTAAATTAAAAAAGGAAGAATAGAATGAAATCATTTGGTACTATTTTAGTGGCAGTGATTTTATCTACTCTTGCCGCTTTTATTGTAGTTAAAACACAATCTTCGGTCGCACCTGTTGCAGTTGCAAAGAAGGAAACATTATTTGAAAAGTTGCAGCGCACGAAAACATTGAAGTGCGCCTATATTACATGGTCTAAATCTTATTTTGCCAAAGATCCGAATACAGGAAAGTTCAAAGGTATTGGTTATGAGCTTGCTGAAGCTGCTGCCAAAGTCCTTGAGATCAAAATTGACTGGGCTGAAGAAGTTGGCATGGGCAATATGTATGAAGGGCTTAAAACCGGCCGTTATGATGCGATTTGTACACCTGTTATTTTGGATGCAACCGTCGCAGCACATGGCTTGCCTGTAGAACCTGCTGGTCTAACACCTTTATATGCTTATGGCCGGGCAGACGATACACGTTTTCTTGAAAACGATCCTGATGCATTAGTTAAAATCAATAATCCAAGTGTACGTTTAGTTGATGTTGATGGTACGAATGGTGTTGAGATTCACAAGAATCGTTATCCGCAAGCACATCTGATATCCATGCCAGGAACGATGACAGGTTCAGAAATCATTCAACAAGTCGCCTTAAAGAAAGCTGATATTACTCAGCAGAATCCAGCACTTGTCGAAGATTTTATGAAATTGAATCCAGGTGTCTTAAAACGCATAACAGCAAAACCTTTAATGGTTTACCCAAATTCTCCTTTTATCTTGCCTATAGGTGAATGGGATGCAAAATCATGGATTGATCAGGCGGTTATTTCGATGAAGAATATCGGCACGATTGATACAATGATGCAGAAGTTCGACCCTGATCATAAGTTTTTCCTTGAAGCTGAATAATAAGTAATTTCACTTCTTATCCATCGTAAACCGCTCCGGGACGCGGGCGAAGGCTATTTTGTCGGTGCCGACTTTTTCGCGGACATAGTTGTTCAGGCCGAATGTCACAGTGTGGCGACCGAAGAGTGTATTCACTTTATCGACGGCGTTGAACAATTTCGGTGAATGATCGGGGTTGAACAAATCCTGCATATTATCATCCGATGGCATCAATCCGTGCAAGGCCACGCCGACACGGAGCGGCAACGCCTCGGGCGGATAGCCTCGCCATAATTCCTGCAATTGCCCCAACAGGAACAGCGTGTCATTGGTGGCGTGGAAACGTATATCCTCGCGCCACTTGCCGTAATGGTTGGTGAATTTCACCGAGACGGAGAGGTTGGTGCAAGTATGTTCCATCTTGCGCAGACGTTCCGCCGCCTTGGCCAGCAGATAATGCAATACCTCATAGGATTTTGCCTGGGTGCGCAATTCCGGCTCCAGCACATGTTCGTGCCCGATAACGCTTTTGGCCAGGGTCGCGGATGGCGGGACATCCTGGCCGTTCAATTGTGCCCACATCCGTACGCCCTGAACGCTGCCCCAGATGCGGCGGATATAGCGCGGGTCGGACTCGCACAATGTCTTGATATCCTTGATGTT
>DASWYT010000064.1:0-2921 GCA_036404835.1 Alphaproteobacteria bacterium
ATGACAATTCTCCTGGACAAAAAGAACGATGGCTATTTCGTATCCTTCATTATATATTACTCTTTATGGATTTGACTATCCTTTTTCATCCTCAGCGGAGCATGTCATGCTAGGTCTGAAAAACCGCGTTGCCGGTTTGAACTATAACCGCCCCAAAACGATTCAATGGCTTAATTCCCTCGAACAATACGGGTTGCGTGCGCAATTGCTGCATGCGGTGATCGGCGCGGCTGTCATTCTCATGCTGGCGCTGGGATTATCGTTCAGCTTCCTGCCCGCCAGCATCAAGGGCCCCGCTGTGATGCTGCATAAGGGTCTGGGCATCTGGATCCTGTTCGCCAGCCTGTTATGGTTCCTGTCCTGGCTGCAACAACCTACACCGGCCGCCCTCTCGACACAAAAACGCCCGCAATACCGCCTGGCCAAACTGGTCCACCGTATCATGCTGGGGTTGTGCATTTTGATGCCACTTTCCGGCTGGGTCATGGTCTCGGCATTCAGTGGCAACGATATTGCCATCGCGCCTAATCTGGCTGTTCCCGCACTCGTTTCTAAGGATATGGCCTTTGGCCAGGCGATGCTGGGATTGCATATATTGCTGGCCTGGATTTTGCTGGGGCTGCTTGCTTTACATGTCTCGGCGGCGCTCTATCATCATATCTATCGGCGCGATCCGATCCTGAAACGTATGATCCCGCGTTTCCGCCCGCCCGAAGGCTATTACCGCCGTAACTTTGAACGCGGTATCGATATCGCCCGCAAGCAACGCTAAACATAAATGGAGACAACCATGCCAAGACCGATCATGCCGCACCACCCTGATTCTCCAGAAGCAAAAGACACATCCTGCCCGTGCGGCGGCAAAGGCAAAGGCGCCTGCGGCACCACAGATAAAAACGGTTGCTGCGGTACATGTCAAAATGGCTGCCGCTGCAAGCGTTCCGGTTTTTGCCCGTTGACCGCTCTGCTGATGGCTTTGCTGATCGGCGGCGGAATCGCTTTTGCCGGTATGGCCATCGAGCATGGCATTTTACAAACCACCAAAGTGCAGCGCTATGTGTCGATGCGCGGCTTTGCGGAAAAAGATGTAAAGGCCGATCTGGCGTTGTGGAATATCGGTTATGCCGCAACCGGTGACGATCTGGCGATTGTCCAAAGCAAAATCGAAACCGACACGGTAACCGTGCGCAAACTCCTGACGGATAACGGACTGACTGATGACGAGATCATCACCATGCCGTTGAACATGACGGATTTGCTGGCGCGTGATTACCGCAGCGAAGGTGCTGATAAAGGCCGTTACATTATTTACGGCGCCTTGCGCGTCCGCACGAACAATGTCGATCTGGTACAAAAAATCAGCGGCCAACAGATCGGTGATCTGATCCGCGCCGGTGTGACGTTACGTGACAACCAGCAACCGCCCGTATACGTCTATACAAAACTGAAAGACGTCAAACCGGCGATGGTGGCGGAAGCAACAAAAGATGCGCGCGCCGCCGCTGAAAAATTCGCCGATGATGCCGATGCGCATTTAGGGTCCATCCGCAATGCGCAACAAGGCGTGTTCCAGATTTTACCCCGCGACCAGGCGGACGGCATTTACGAAGCTGCCGAGATCAACAAAAAAGTCCGCGTCGTGACAACGGTTGATTATTACCTGGCTGATTAAAAAACAACTACAGGGTTAGAAACATGGTCCCGGGATAGCGATATCCCGGGATTTTGCATGCGCACATTGAAAAAGCTTGCCAAAGCAGGAATATCCATAATATGAATAGAGCAGGAAATTTTCGGGAGGGGAAAATGTCCGTAAAGACTCCATCCTGGGCCATGGGCACGATGCTGGTGGCCAATCTGTTTCAGTCCTGCGTCACGGCACGCTGGCCGACGCTTGACCATGCGCTGCTTTTTTCCAAACAGGGCATCCCTGCCTTACCCGCCATGCCCGTCAATGGCTCATCCGTCTTCCGCGTTTTTTACGAACATAAAGACAATAGCCACGATATTGAAACCACGCTCTTTCTGACGGACGAGAATCGTAACAGAATCCTGGAACCCACGGAAATTTTCAACGTGCTGCATCTGGGACGCAATGACCAGGATCAGACCTATACATTGACCAATATTCAGGATGGTGTTGCCATCATCTCCACTTTCGTCACGGGCAAAAATGACGTGGTCAGCAACATCATCATCGATGATCCGCAAATCGTCGATCATATGAAGAAAACCATCTTGTCGACAATCGTTGCATCGCCCGCAGAGCAAAAGCGACAAAAAACCTATTCCCCCGCCATTCAGTGAGATTTGCCATGAAACCAAAACATATCGCCTGGGCCGTCGGTACATTTTTCCTGACATTGCAAGGTTGCACGGAGAATAAAAACTATGAGCAGGACGCAAAAATATTCACGATGGATGAGGATTTCCTGAAATCCAGCAAAGGCGAACCCGCACATATATATGAATTATCCGTCCCCCAAGGCAATGCGCCGACCATTCAGATCGTTTATAAATATACAGAAGACCAAAAGAAGATACGGACATCTCTTTTCGTTTGTGACGAAGATCTCAATGACAGGTTTGATGTGTTTGAGACAAAAAGCGGCTCATGCTATATAGAGGATATTGCCAACCAGATTGAATCCACACTCTCGGTCGATCAGGATGAAATTATTTATAATACGCGTTACAATTCCGGACCCGTCACGGAAAACAGAACACAAGATAAAGAAAAAGCCGATAAAAAACTAAGGGAAATGATCAATGAAACGCTCTATGGTATCTTGCCGGATCATTCCCGGACTGTTTTGGCCTCCAACATCGCACGCCCCTGATCATGTCATTTAATCTGAGAAACCTGGCCTATAGTCTTGCCGTCGGTTTTGGTACCTTGCTGGTTACACCAAAAGCCGATG
>DASWYT010000065.1:0-4755 GCA_036404835.1 Alphaproteobacteria bacterium
AAGTCCATAAACTGATCGGTGATCTGCGTGCCCATCTGGATGACCAGGGATTGGGCGAGCGCCTGCGCGAGGGGTTTGTCGTGACATTGATCGGTGCACCGAATGCCGGCAAGTCGAGCCTGCTGAACGCACTGGCAAAACGTGATGTCGCCATCGTCACCCCGACCGCCGGGACCACACGCGATATGATCGAGGTCCCACTCAATCTGGGTGGTCTGCCGGTGATTATCGTTGATACGGCCGGGTTGCGTGAAACATCCGATGAAATCGAAGCAGAAGGTGTCCGACGCGCCCGCTTACGGGCCACACAGGCTGATTTGGTGATCGCCTTGTTCGACGCGACACAACAGGATGATGACGCGACGCTGAAAGCTATCAGTGATAATACGATCCGGGTTGCGACGAAAAAAGATTTGCTGACGGATTCCAAACCATCGGGTCTGTCCATCAGTACGCAAACGGGCGAGGGGATGCCGGAATTATTATCGGCGATTACCACCATATTGCGTGAAAAAATAGAACCGTTGCGCGACCGTGCGACACCGCTCCTGACCCGCGCCCGTCACCGCGAACATGCAAATGACGCGCTGGAACATCTGGAGCGTTGCCTTGATGGTATCAAGATGGATGTACCGGTTGAATTGACGATTGAGGATCTACGCCTTGCCGCCCGCGATTTGGGCCGCCTGACAGGACGTGTTGATGTTGAAGATTTACTGGATGTAATCTTCCGTGATTTTTGTATCGGGAAGTAACTCAAAAAATCGCGTATAGCGGTGTAATCTCGCTTACGGTGTGTTCTTCAAACGAGATGGTCTTGTTTCACGATGTTGTGACGATATGATTTCGTCATTATAAGATAATAATTCCCTCAGGGCGACATCTTCTGTGTTATTTGTTGACTGAATATCCGTGCCTGTAGAATTTTCTTCTTCCGGGGCCGGTATTTTTTCATCTTTAAACCAGAATGAATTTTTAGGGATACCTACATTATTACCCAGATAATTCTGGGTTGCTTTGCGAAAAGCCCTGTTATCATCATTATTGGTATTTCTGACGATAACGGAGTTTCTTTGTTTTTTCGCTTTTCTGATCATGATGAATGCTCAGGCAAAAACTTTATCAAGCACGTGGTTCTCTGAAGATATTTTTTTCAGTCTTTATGGAGAGATGTGCATAAGCTATTTCTTCACGGGAAAAACCACTATCCGTAAAGCGTGATTTTTTAAAAGAAATATGCAGGGTTGTGTCGGCGTCTTTGGGAATAGCAACATCAGATATATTATTTAAGGCACGACGTGTGGTTTGTTTTTCTTTGCTCATGCTACGGGCTCCTCTTCCTGTAAGATTAATACATATTGCTTTGCGTTAAGCGTGTCAATTTGCTATTTGGCACATGTTTTATTTTCATGTCCTGGTTGAATCCTTTGATATGAAAGAGCGATTTTTCTTGAAAAAACCAAGGGTTTTCCGTATAGTTTCACCTCCATGAATACGGATTCCCTTTATTTTGACGTGATTGTGATCGGTGGCGGCCATGCCGGAACCGAGGCGGCGGCATCTGCGGCGCGTATGGGCGCGAAGACGATGTTGCTGACCCATAAAATCGAGACAATCGGCGTCATGTCCTGCAACCCGGCCATCGGTGGTCTGGGCAAGGGACATCTTGTGCGTGAGATTGATGCGCTGGACGGCATTATGGGCCGCGCCATCGATCGTGCCGGTATCCAGTTCCGTATGCTCAATGCTTCGAAAGGTGCCGCCGTCCGCGGCCCGCGCGCCCAGGCTGATCGCAAACTCTATCGCCTGGCTGTCCAGGACCTCTTATCCGAATTGCCGAACCTGACCCTGGCCGATGGCGGGGCGGATGAATTTATTTTTGCAGACGGCAAAATCACCGGTGTCGTCGATGGCCATGGCCGCACCATTCAATGCGGCGCTGTCGTCCTGACGACCGGGACGTTCCTGCGTGGGATTATCCATCAGGGCGAAAGCCAGACACCAGGTGGTCGTATCGGCGAAGCCCCGACGGTCAAGCTGGCCGAAAGCCTGTTATCCTTTGGCCTGATGCAAGGGCGTTTGAAGACGGGTACGCCTGCACGTCTCGATGGTTCGACCATCAATTGGGATGCGTGCGAAGAACAACCGGGCGATAATCCGCCGACACCGTTTTCCTTTATGAATCAGACAGTTACTGTCCCGCAAATTTCCTGTTACATCACGTACACCACGGAAAATACACACAAATACATCCGCGATAATATTCATCGTGCGCCGATGTATTCCGGCCAGATCAGCTCGTCCGGTCCGCGCTATTGCCCGTCGATCGAGGATAAAGTCGTTCGTTTCGCCGACAAAACCCGCCACCAGATTTTCCTGGAGCCGGAAGGGCTTGATGATAACACCGTCTATCCGAATGGTATTTCCACCTCTCTGCCAATCGATGTCCAGGATGCTTTGATCCGGTCGATCCCGGGCCTGGAAAATGTCACGGTCAAACAATATGGCTATGCTATCGAGTATGACTATGTCGATCCGCGCGAATTGGGTCCGACCCTCGAAGTCAAAAAAGTCCCCGGCCTGTTCCTGGCCGGACAAATCAATGGCACGACCGGTTATGAAGAGGCGGGCGCACAAGGTTTGATCGCCGGGGTCAACGCCGCGTTACGCGCGAAAAAGACCGATGAAACTTTCACTCTGGATCGCGCCGAAGCCTATATGGGTGTTCTAGTCGATGATCTGATTACACGCGGCGCGCCGGAACCATATCGTATGTTCACCTCCCGCGCCGAATATCGCCTGTCATTGCGGGCCGATAATGCCGACCAGCGCCTGACGGAAAAAGGAATTCAGATCGGCTGTGTCGGTGAAAAACGCCGGAAAGTCTGGGCTAAAAAATCCACAGACCTGCAAAATGCCCGCACTATGGCCCAGAATCTGAAAGCCACCCCTTATGAGCTTTCCACCAAATACGGTCTGGCGATCAATCAGGATGGGACGCGCCGTTCCTTGTTCGAGCTTTTAAGCTATCCGCATATTGATAACGACCAGGTTATGGCCATCTGGCCGGAATTTGCAGCGCTGGAGCCGGCGATTATCGAGCAGATTTCCATCGACGCGCAATATAGCGGATATCTCGACCGCCAGCAGGCCGATATCAATGCTTTCCGACGCGATGAAAATCTGTCCTTGCCGGCCGATCTCGATTACACCCAGATCGGCAGTATGTCGACTGAAATCCGGAATAAGCTGGCCAATGCCCGTCCGGCGACATTGGGCGCGGCGGGCCGTATCCCGGGCGTAACCCCGGCTGCGATCACTTCCTTGCTCCGTTACGTCAAAAAGCCGCCGACGCGTACAGATGATGTGTCAGACGTAGCATGATTGCAAATCATTGATTTTTATAGTATAATACCGGAATGTTTCACGTGAAACATTTTTGAAACCACCAAAATCCCCTTTTTCTATCACCTGGATCGTCTATGGCTCCTGATAATAAATCATTGAAATATATGACTGAAACGCTGAATGTTTCACGTGAAACATTGCCAAAGCTGGAAAAATTCGTCCAGCTGGCCATTGAATGGAACAAGGCGATCAATCTGATCAGCCCTGGCTCTATCCCGGATATATGGTGGCGTCATATTGTGGATTCCGCCCAGCTCTATCCTTTGCTCCCGGCGGAGACCAAGCACCTGGTCGATCTGGGGAGCGGGGGTGGTTTCCCGGCGATCATCCTGGCGATATTGGGAGTCCCGAAAGTCACCATGATCGAAAGCGACCAGCGTAAGTCGATTTTCCTCCGTGAAGTCTCCCGTCAGTTGGATCTGCGCAATACGGTGATCGTCAATCACCGGATCGAAACCGCCGAACCACAGAAAGCCGATATTGTCACGGCCCGCGCTTTGGCATCCCTGGATAAGCTGATCGCCTGGGCCAAACCTCATGGCAATCACTTTATCTTCCCCAAAGGCGAACATGTCCGGACCGAGATGATGTCCCTGGGCGATGTATCCCATATGGAGATCACCGAACACTCAAGCGTGACGGATGATCTGGCCACGATCATTGAGATTAAGTTGAAGTAATTCCCCCCAAGACCGTCATCCCGGAATTTTCGTCAGAAAATATCCGGGATCTCATTTAAAGGACAAAGGGAGATCCCGGATAAAGTCCGGGATGACGATGTAATATATTGATTTAATTCATAAAAACATCAAATGTTTCACGTGAAACATTTTGCAAGCAGGCTGTGGGTCAGTTATTCAAACCTCGATAAATACTGGACAAAACAGGGTTTTGTTGTAGGATAGAATCTACAAAAAGCGTCCCAACATACCGCTCTGACAGAAAAGTCGCCTCGCATGACCAATCCATCATTCAATCTGCCACCACGCAATTTCAAAGGCCGGGTGATTGCGGTTGCCAACCAGAAGGGCGGCGTGGGCAAGACCACGACGACGGTCAATCTGGCAACAGCTTTGGCCGCTGTGGGCAAGAAGGTGCTGATCATCGATCTGGACCCGCAGGGTAATGCTTCGACCGGTTTGGGCGTGGATCGTGCCCATCGTGACATTGGTTCTTATGATATCTTGTTCGGTGAAAAGACTATGTCAGAAGCGATGGTGCCGTGCAAAGTTCCGCGCCTGTTTATCGCGCCGAGTTCCGTGCATCTGTCCGGCGCCGAGATCGAACTGGTCAATGAAGAACGCCGCGAATTCCGCCTGGCCGATGCCATTCGCCAGAGCGATGCCG
>DASWYT010000066.1:0-9122 GCA_036404835.1 Alphaproteobacteria bacterium
GAACTGAAAAACATCACCGGTGAATTCAATGCCGAGATGTCCATTGCCGTATCCAATAATCTGCAGGCTGATTTCATCGAGTTCAGTATCGGCACGGAAAACACCACCATCACTATGCCCGATGCATTCCCCGAACCGGTGACGATTAAAACAGGCCAGATCGGCGCACGTTACGACCTGAACGACAAAATCCTGAGTCTGCAAAACACCCGGATCGTCCTGCCGCACACAACGATCAGCCTAGAAGCGACATTGGGTAACCCGTTCCAGGATAATCCGCCGGCCGGTGCCATGATCGCGCTGGAAGGTGAAGCGTCATTGAAAAATCTGCCGCTGGATGAACTTTATCGCTATTGGCCGATCCCGTTGGCACCGAGCGCGCGGACCTGGGTGACCAAACATATCAAGGACGGCAAGGCCAATAAGGCAAATGCTTTATTCGCCCTGGATTTACCGGCCAATATTTTTGATACGAAACAGACGGACCAGATCACACTGAAAGACGTGCATGGCGAGATCAAATTCAAAGGCCTGACCACCGATTACCTGCCACCGATGCTCCCGGTCAAGAAAATCGATGGCGTTGCGCGTTATACCGATCATGATTTCAATATCGACACCACCAGCGGCCTGTTGCGTGATACCAAAGTCACGGAAGGCACGATCAAAATCGCACCGCTTTCCGCGCATGAAGACAGTTTCATCAATATCGACCTGAAAATGGAAGGCCCGTTGCAGGATCCGCTGGTGCTGCTGTCGCAAAAACCGGTTGAATTCACCCAGGAAGTCGGTATCGATCCGAAACAAGTCAGTGGCAATGCCAAAACCGACCTGCATCTTGATTTCCCATTACTGGATGATCTCGAGCTGGAACAATTGAATGTCAAAGCCGTTTCCACATTGGATAATATCACCGTCAATCACGCCTATCGCAATGCCTACCTGCGTGGCAGTGGCCTTAATTTGACCGTGGATAATCACGGCCTTGCATTGAAAGGCAAAGCGACGCTGAGTGATGCCGCGCTCGATAGTCTGGTCTGGCATGAATATTTCGGTGACACCGCCAAACTGAAACGCGAATTTATCCTCAAAGGCGCGGCCACGCCGCAATTGCTGAAAGATCTCAATCTGGATGCAACACGTTATTTCGGCAATCGGGCCAATGTATCCAGCACGATTACCGAGCATCAAAATGGCGATACGACGATGGACCTGACTGCCGATCTGACACCGGCCCGCATTATGATCCCGGAAATGAACACCGAGAAACCATCCGGTGAAAAAGGCCAGTTGCATTTCAACCTGGATGCACCGGCGAAAAAAACGATCGCACTGAAAGACCTGACGCTGACATCGAACATCGTCAATATCGATAATGCCACCGTCACCTTCACACCGGACCAGTCGCTGGATAAAATCATCATCCCGCAATTCAAAGCCGGACGTTCCACCATCTCGATCAACGCCACATCCCTGCCACGCAATAAAGGCTGGCAGGCGACGATCAAAGGCAACACCCTCGATGCCAGCGGCTTCTGGAGTGGTGATGATAAAAGCAATCCGGACGATAAAAACACACAACCGCCAATCAAACTGGATCTGGATATCGGGACACTCTATCTTGATCCGACTTATCCGCTGAAAGATGTGCGCGGTAAATTCTTCATCGATAATGACGTGATCCTGCAGGCCGATCTTGATGCCAAGGCCGGTGACAGTCTGATGGTGATGCGTTTTTCACCCGGACCGACAGGCGACCGCGTCCTGAAATTCGAAAGCAACAATGCCGGTGAAGCGGTAAAAGCGTTGGGCATCACGGATTCCATGCGCGGCGGCACGATCAGCATCGCCGGTGGCAGCGCCGCTGCAACCCCGCAACAAATCCGTGGCAATCTCGTCCTGGCGAATTTCAGCCTGGTCAAAGCCCCAATCCTGGCCCGCCTGCTCAATGCGTTCTCATTGGGCGGCCTGCTCGATCTGCTGAACCAGAAAGGCCTGGTCTTCAGCCGTATGGAAAATGAATTCATCCATCAGGACAAACAGATCATCCTGAAAAAAGGCAAAATGGCCGGTGCGTCGCTGGGCCTGAACTTTGCCGGCACGATTAACCAAAAGAACAATACGCTGGATATGAGCGGCACAATCGTCCCGATCCAGGGCATTAACAAGCTGGCCAGCAATATCCCCCTGATCGGCCAGATCCTGACGGGAATCAAGGGAGAAGGCCTGGTGGCCGCCACTTATACGATCAAAGGCCCGACAAAAGACCCGTCCGTCATGGTTAACCCCCTCTCCGTCCTCACCCCCGGTATCCTGCGATCTATCTTCTTTGAAAATAACAAAGAATAATCTTTTAAAAAAACGCCTCCGGGAACTTGACAAATTATGGCATGAACGGCTAAAACCATTTGGCTTAACCCGCCTGGGTGGCGAAATGGTAGACGCGCCAGCTTCAGGTGCTGGTGGGGGCAACCCCGTGGAAGTTCGAGTCTTCTCTCAGGCACCAATTTTTAATAATAAGGTTAGGGTTATCTGTTTGGCTCCTCCTGTACCCCGCATTCACTTTCATGTTGGCGATCTGCCGGAAGGCATTGATCTGGGGTCTGAAATTGCCGTCGATATTGAAACCAACGGCATCAAACCGACATTCAACCGTGTCTGCCTGATCCAGTTACGTGGCCGCAACACCGATATTCATCTGATCCAGATCAAATATGGCCAGACCAAGGCCCCGAATCTGAGAAAATTGCTTGAGAGCAAAAAATCCGTGAAGATCATGCAATATGCGCGCACGGACATCGCTTTCATGAAGAATCAGCTCAATATCAGCTGCATGCCGATTTTCTGCACGAAGATCGCGTCAAAACTGGTCCGCACCTATACGGAGCGCCACGGCCTGAAAGAATTGATGCGCGAATTCTTCAATATCGATATCAGCAAGCAGCAACAGCAAAGTGACTGGGGCGTCGATAAGCTTAGCGAAGAGCAAAAAGAATATGCCGCCAGCGATGTTTTGTATCTGCACGATTTGAAAGACAAGATGGTCGAATTGCTGGAGCGTGAAAAACGCATGCATATCGCCCAGAAATGCTTTGAATTCCTGCCGACCCGTGCCGAACTGGATTGCCAGGGCTGGGACGATATGGACATTTTTGCGCATAATAAAGGCATCTACGCGCGCGATTAATTTTTAACGGGATGATTTTCATGCCAGCGCCACACTCTCTTTCTCCCTCCGCATCTCTGGAAGCCGATCTCGCCGTTGCACGTGAGGTTCTGCAGATTGAAATTGATGGTTTGCAGGCGCTTTCAGCGCAGCTGAACGAAGATTTCACCCGTGCGCTCGATCACATCATGCAGATCACCGGCCGCGTCATCATTACGGGCGTCGGCAAAAGCGGCCATGTCGGCAAGAAAATCGCCGCGACCCTCGCTTCGACCGGCACACCCTCTTTCTTTGTCCATCCGGCCGAAGCCAGCCATGGCGATTTAGGCATGATCACCCGTGACGATATCGTCCTGGCGATTTCCAACCGTGGCGAAGCACCGGAACTGGCGAATATCCATACTTATTGCAAACGCTTCTCTGTGCCGATGATCGGCGTAACATCACGCCCGCAATCCACACTGGCCACACAGGCTGATTACGTGTTGCTGTTGCCCAACGCACCGGAAGCTTGCCCGAACCAACAGGCGCCAACGACATCCACCACCATGACGCTGGCACTTGGTGATGCATTGGCTGTGGCCCTGATGAAGCGCCGCAATTTCAGCACACTGGACTTCAAGAATTTCCATCCGGGCGGCTCGCTCGGTGGCAAACTGATCAAGGTTGCCGATGTGATGCGCCAGGGCGATGAATTGCCGCTGGTCGAAGAACATATGACCGTCGGCCAGGCTTTGCCGATCATGTCGCTAAAACGTTCTTTCGGCACATGGGGCCGCGCCGTGATTGTCGATAAAGATAAAAATCTGCGCGGTTATTTCTCCGACGGTGATATTCGCCGCAATGTGAATAACGATCTGATGAACCAGCCGATTGCGTCCGTGATGAATAAAAATCCGCTGACGGTCGATATTAATGCGATGGCCGCCGCCGCTCTGGCCTTGATGAATGAACGCCAGATCACCGAATTGATCGTTCTGGACGGTACGCATGTGCGCGGCCTGGTCCGTTTGCATGATATTCTGGCAGCAGGCGCAGCTTGAACCCATACACCCGCTATGTCCGTGTCCTGCGTTTGGTGCTGCCGGTCCTTGCCAGTGTCAGCCTGCTGGTTCTGTTGATCTGGCCATGGTGGCATGAACGCCAGCAACTCAGCGTCAAAAAAGTTGCACCACCCGTCAGCACCGCACAAACACCGAAATCCGCCGCACCATTACAGGTTCTCAAACCGGAATATCAGGGCATGGATAAATCCGGCCGTATGTACCGCATCACGGCGGAACGCGTCGAACAGACGCTCGATCCCAAAGCACCCTTATTACTGATCGCCCCACAGGCCTCTTTGAACATGTCCAAAAATGCGGAAGAAATCGCCGCTCCGTCTGATGCAAACCCGCCTTTGACCTTGCGCGCGACGAACGGTCTTTATGATATGCAGGCTCAAACGATTGATCTGAAAGGAAAAGTAGTCCTGGATTACGCGGGTTACCAACTGACAGCTGAAGATCTGGCCGTCGATATGGTCGCTGGGGCCGCCACAACAACCACACCGGTGACCGGTCAGGGTCCGCGCGGCACTTTAAGCGGCCAGATGCTCAGTATTGCAGACAAAGGCTCTATTATTGTGCTAAAAGGTCCTAGTCGCCTCGTTTTAATGCCCGAAAATACAGCTGATAAGCCTTAAGCCCCGATGACCGTACCATCCCGTTCCGTTTTAACCTTTTTAGCTGTGATGCTCCTGTCCGGCGCAGGCGCGCAGGCGCAGAGCAATCCGTTGGGTGGCAGCAACAGCAAGGAACCGGTTGAGATTACCGCCAACGATGCGATTGAATGGTTGCGTAACGATCATGTCTATCGCGCACGCGGTGCAGCCCAAGCCAAACAGGGCGATATGACGATCAATGCGGACCTGCTCGAAGCCTCATACGATCCGGCTGTCGGTGAACAGGATATCCAGACCATCGCCGCCATCGGCCATGTCAAAATCATCAGCGCCGACCGCACCGTGATCGCCGATAAAGGCATCTATGATCTCAAGAGCGGTTTACTGACCCTGACCGGCAGCGATATCCGTCTGAGCACCGCCGATATGCAGGTCACAGCCGAGGACAAAGTCATTTATGACAGCCATGAACGCAAAGCCAGCGCCATCGGCAATGCCGTGATCATCACGCAGGGCCGCACGTTGAAAGCGCAACAGATCGATGCGTGGTTCAGCCAGGATAAAACATCGAATGATAACAAGAATGCCACCGGCAATCTGGAACGCGCCCGCGCAAGCGGCAATGTGCTGATCAAGACAGAAAAGGAAATCCTGCAAGCTAACAGCGCCGATTATAACGCCGTTACACAGGAAGCTGTCGTCACCGGCAATGTCCGTCTGACGCAGGGTGAAAATCATCTCCAGGGCGAGCGGGCCGTCGTCAACATGAAGACCGGTATCAGCCAGCTCTTCGGCAATGCCAACCCGAATGTCACGACAGGTTCATCCGGCGGGCGCGTCAAAGCCTTGTTCTTCCCCGGCAGCAAGAATGAAAAAATTGTGCCGTCCGATGCGACAGGCAGCATGATCCCGATGCGCCCGAAACAAAAGACAGGAACTGTGAAGGAAAATAAATCATGAGCAGCCTGTCCGTTGTCCAGAATAATGGTGGCCTGGTAGCCACCCACCTAAGCAAACATTACCAAAAACGTCCCGTCCTGCGCGATGTGTCCGTGACATTGCAACGTGGTGAAGTGGTCGGCCTGCTCGGTCCGAACGGTGCCGGTAAAACGACATTATTCTATATGATTTCCGGTCTGATTTTCCCGGACACCGGCATGATCACACTCGATGGCCAGAACATCACCAAATTGCCGATGTACCGTCGTGCGCGTTTGGGTGTCGGTTACCTGCCACAGGAAATGTCGATCTTCCGCGGCATGAATGTCGAGGAAAATATCCGCGCCATCCTGCAGACCGTCGAAGACGACCCGGTCAAGCGCGACAAGATGCTGGAATCTCTGCTGGCGGAATTTTCAATCACGCATTTGCGTTTCTCCAAAGCCATGGCCTTGTCCGGTGGCGAGCGTCGCCGTGTCGAGATTGCCCGCGCCCTCGCCGCACAGCCGCAATTTGTTTTGCTCGACGAACCGCTGGCCGGTATCGACCCGATCGCCATCCGCGATATTCGCGAAATGATCGTGCTGCTGAAAAAACGCGGTATTGGTGTGTTAATCACCGATCACAACGTGCGTGACACGCTCGACCTGGTCGACCGCGCCTATATCCTCCATGCCGGCCAGGTGCTGATGGAAGGCTCCCCGGACGATATCGTCGGCAACAAAGACGTCCGCCGCGTGTATCTGGGGGATCGGTTTAAGTTTTAGATTTTCTCTGTTATTGCAATCCAGGTATGGATATGTCTGGCAACAATGATGTTGGCAAGGCATTTTGCCATGGCAATTTCGTATTCTTCTGGAATAAAGAGTAGAGCTGATATGTATTAGGATGGTTGGCATAGACCAACGGAAAAACATCCTGTGGCGACCACATGCCGCTAATGATCTCTGCCCTGTGCGCCACCAGATAACGCCATGCTGCGCCTTCCACTTCTGCCGTATTATCATCCGGTGTTTGAGGAATATTCTTCTGGGCATTATAACAGGCGCTCTGCCATTTATAATCAAAGGCCTCAGGATCTTTATTTTTCCAATCCTGCAATTCAGCATCAGCCTGATCTAGATAATTTTTCGTGTTATACAATTCATACAAACGGCTTTGATCGGTTTCAACCAATAGCCATTGATCAAAACCAAGACCTTCTGCAAGCTTTATCAATCCATTGATGTAACTTCTGACATGGCTCACCGGACATAAATTCGCAATTTGCGCCCGAATATTATCCGGTACAACCTGGATTTTGATCCCATAGGGATACAGCGTTGATAAAGCAGAGGCCAGACGTGACAACTGCACGAACGTCAGATATTCACCGAAATCAGGTAACTGGCGACACATCGGCAGGTTGATATTTTTAACCGGGCCGAATGCAATTCTAAAAATAACTGGTTCTTTATTATCAAAACATCTTTGGATGTATTGTGTATGCAAAGACGAATCTTCTGCACGTCGCTTAACAAACGACCACGATCCCATTTTTTCGACAACGGAATCAATGACACCCTTTTTGCGCAAAAGTGATGCGGCCCAATCAGGTGCTTTCTTAAGAGCTGTTTGCATACCGTATTCCGGCGTCACCAGAACTGTGTCTGCAAGACTTTGATGGAAAACAATGGCCTCTTCAACGGCTTTACGCAACTGACTCTGCGTGAAATTAATATCCTCAAACAGAACCTTGTCTGCTTCGGCAGACAAGTCTGAATCATCGTATTTCTGCAGGGTCGCCTGTACTTGCATCAAACTACTATAATGTACAACGCACAGGATTACCGAATTCAGGGCAATTCGTCGTGCAATTTTTTTTGTCTCTGCAATAACTGGATTTAACAGGCTGTGCATGTACAGATTGTTTTCGGGCAACCAGAACCATTGTATCAAAGGCAGCCATAACAACTTTTTTCGGTTTATGATGATCGCATTTGCCTGAACACAGACCTTTATTTTGCAGCATCTTTTTCAGATCACACATTGTTTTTTCCTGTTACTTCACATGTGATGATAATCATTATCATCGATTATGTGACAGTCAAGAAAAAATACGATGGCCACAATATATAGTATTTACATATATATTTCTATTTCAGCCAATCCACAGCCATTTCAACAAGTAATTTTACATTCAGGCCGATGATTAAAATGGCGATCAGGAAGCCCAGAAGCTTGATCCAGAGCGGATTTACGAATTTGCCCATCCGAGTCTTATTGTTGGTGAATCGCAGCAAGGGCCAGACGGCGAATCCCAGTTGCATGCTGAGGATGACCTGGCTGGCGACCAGCAGATCGGTGGTCTTGTCTTCGCCGTAATAACCGATGATTGCCACCGCTGGCACAATGGCGATCATGCGCGTCACCAGACGGCGCAGCCAGGGCGGCAAACGCACGCGCAGGAAACCTTCCATCACGATCTGTCCGGCGAGCGTGCCGGTCAGTGTCGAATTTTGTCCCGAGGCCAACAACGCTATCGCGAATAACGTACTCGCCACACTAACACCCAGGACCGGTGCCAATAAGCGATAGGCTTCCTGGATTTCGGCGACATCCTGATGCCCGCTCCAGTGGAAGGATGCCGCGGCAACAATCAGGATCGCGGCATTGATAAACAGGGCGAACAGCAACGCGACAATCACGTCGAACGTCGCAAAGCGGATTGCTTCTTTCTTACCTGCATCATTTTGCGGATAGGCCCGCGTCTGCACAATGGCGGAATGGAGATAGAGATTATGCGGCATTACGGTCGCGCCGATAATGCCAACGCTGATATAGAGCATCTCTTTATTATGCAGGATCGCGACGTCCGGGATAAAACCATTGGCGATACCACCCAGATCAGGTTTCGAGAAAATCAATTCCGCCGCAAAACAACCGCCGATGACCAGTATCAAGGACAAGACAAGCGCTTCGATATAACGGAAACCTTTGGCCTGGAGATACAGCACTGCCAGAACATCAAGACAGGTGATGATACATCCCCATACCAGCGGAATACCGAACAATAATTGCAAACCGATGGCCGAACCGATGACCTCGGCCAAATCGCACGCCGCAATCGCCAGTTCACAGATCACCCACAGGAACCAGGCTACCGGTCGCGGATAATTCTCGCGGCAGGCCTGCGCCAAATCACGCCCAGTGACGACACCCAGCTTGATACAGAGATGCTGCAATAACATCGCCATAAAATTGGACAGGAGAATAACGCACAACAGCGTGTAACCGAATTTCGCGCCGCCCATCAGGTCGGTCGCCCAGTTGCCCGGGTCCATATAACCGACCGCCACCAGCAATCCCGGCCCC
>DASWYT010000067.1:0-5691 GCA_036404835.1 Alphaproteobacteria bacterium
GATTTATTTGTTGCAGGAAAATGTGACGATCCGGGCCTGGCGTGAGATCTATCTGAAACATCTGGCTTTTGGCCGATGGCTCATTGGTGGAGCCGTTGTGCAATTCTTTTCCAGCAACTGGCTGCTGATGAGCGGTGGTGCGGTGCTGGGTGCACATGCGGTCGGGTTGATCAAATCGGCCCAATATCTGCTGGGCGGTGTGACTATGCTTTTCCAGGCTTTGGAAAATGTCGTGCCGTTTAAGCTGGCGCGCTATTACCAGAAAAACGACCGGGTCGGCCGTCATGATTATTTATTCAAAATGTCCGTCTTCCTGTTCTTCTTTATTATCTTATATGTCGGTTTGATGTTGTATCTCACGCCGTTCTTTGCCCATTATCTGCGCATTGGGAATAATGATACGGCGTCCTTTATTGCCGTTGCGCGGCTTTTACTGGTTCAATCCGTCCTGTATGGCCCGATCCTGATGCTCACCTATATGTTACGGGCGCAAAAACTAACGCGGCCGATCTTCCTGACCCATGCCGTAACGGCCGTGGTAACGGTCCTGGCAGGGCCTATCATCATTCCGATCTGGCATGAGATGGCCATTGTTTACGGGCTTGGCGCAATCCAGGTCGCTGTTATGATCTTCTTCAGCATCTTTGTTTATCGGGCATCGAAACGTGACACCTAAGATTGTGCTGATCATCCCGGGCAAAGCCAATCCACATCGCCTGAACGGCGTCAACAAAGTCGTCTATTCCGTCGCCCAGGAAATACACAATGCCGGTAACCCGGTCGATGTATGGGGGATTTCTGCAGATACAAAGGTTGAAACATCTTATCCATTCCCCTTGACGTTATTCCAAGGATCGGTGCGTTCATTCTGTCTGCCGGAGGGATTCCAGGACGCCATTACCGCACAACCGGCGGGAACGATCTTTCACCTGCACGGAGTGATGAACCCGCTTTATTTTACCTTGGCGCGTTATTTCAAGGCACAAGGCTTGCCGTATGTCGTGACGCCTCATGGTGCCTTGCTGAAACGATCCTTGCGCCGGGGTTTCTGGTATAAATATCTTTACCTAATCCTGTTTGAGAAAAATGTTCTGCGGAATGCCAAAGCCATCCATTGCATCACCGACAAGGAAAAGAGCGATCTGAAAAAATGGTGCAAGCCATCGCGTATCAAGATCATACCGAATGGCACGGTTATTCAGAAGAAACATAAACGACCTCATGCAAAACATGAAGAACCGATTTTTCTGTTCATGGGCCGTTTCGATATCCAGCATAAAGGCATTGATCTGGTTCTGGCCGCCTTTGCGGCTTATCACCAGAAAGCGCATAAGGGGCAATTGATCCTGGTGGGTCGCGGTTATGATGAAGACTGGATCAAGGCGCGTATACGGGAACTGCATCTCAGCCATAAGATCCGTATCCTGCCGCCGCAATTCGATCAGGATAAAGATGATCTGCTGGCACGCGTTGATATTTTCGTACATCCAAGCCGTTGGGATGTGCTGCCGACCAGCACATTGGAAGCCGCGGCTGCCGGCCTGCCGCTGATCATTTCTAAGGCAAGCGGGTTTGGCAGTAAAATTCATAATTATCATGCTGGCTGGACGACTTATACGGATCATACATCCGAGCTGGCGCAAAAGTTCCTGTTGGCCTATAAAAGATGGATGCAGGGCAAGACCATTGAAATCGGCCGGAATGCGCAAAAAATGATTGCTGACCATTTCCTGTGGTCGAAGATCGTCCCGGATTAT
Source organism: Alphaproteobacteria bacterium (assembly GCA_036404835.1). Taxonomy (GTDB): domain Bacteria; phylum Pseudomonadota; class Alphaproteobacteria; order Micavibrionales; family SZUA-601; genus DASWYT01. Next base: position 1,758 of record DASWYT010000067.1, read on the forward strand.
TACGAGAAGCTTTATGATTGATTTAAAGACCTTCTTGCATGTGTTGTTTAAGTATGCCGAGGAGCAGAAAATCAATTGCTGCTTCGCCCGTTCTTATGACGATACATTATTCACTGAAGATCACAGCGATATCGATATTGCCGTAACCAAAAATGCCATCCCCAAAATCATCAAGATGGTTGAAGCCTGGCCGGATTTGCAACTGACTGGCCTTGTCGAGCAGACCAATAACACGATGCTGTACATTCATGGTATCAAACAATCAGGCAGTTCTTTCCTGTGCCTGGATATTCATCATCGCCTGGCCTTTCAGTCCGTGCCTTATTTGAACCTGAGCGAAATCTTCTTACGCCAGGAACCGGCCGCTTGTGGCATTGGCTATCAGCCGCATCCGATTGATACGGCTTTGATCTATTTCTTCAGCCATGTGCTGAACCATAAAAATTTAACTGTTAAAGCACGTCATTCTATCACTTACGCCCTGAAACAGGACCGGCAAAGCTTCCTTGATACCATGGTGATCTATTTCGGGCCGGATGCCGAAGGCTTGCTGGATCATTTGCTCGATGACCAGGATAAGCGCGCTATCCGCCGCTTCAGATCCTTATTCATGACATTATCCTATCGCACCCGCGGCATGGGCATCTGGATCAATCTGTTATTCGAAAAGGCCGAGACACTATTACAACGTATGTTTAACCGTGGCGATATACGGATTGTTATCATGGGCACAGACGGTTCGGGCAAGACGACGTTGATAAAATCATTATCGCCGCAATTGAAATTTGTCCGCCAGAACATTATCCATGCCCATTTATTACCTGTCCTGCCGGGGCAAAAAGAACTGGATTCAACCAAAGTCAATGCAGCACCACATGCTTTGCCAAACCGTAATTGGGTGATATCAAACCTGAAACTGGTTTATTACTTTGTACTTTACTGGCTGGATGCCTTGCTGCCGCGGCGTGGGAATCGTTTTATTATCTATGACCGTTATATCAGCGATATCCTGGCCGATCCGAGACGTTTCCGCTTTGGTGGGTCGATGAAATTTGCGGCCTTAATTATCAAGTTCCTGCCGAAAATCCATTATTATATCTGGGTTAGCACCCCGCCATCGATTGCGTTTGGCCGTAAGCCTGAAGTGCCACTGACTGTGATGAACCAGCAATTTGAATTTTATAAAGCCCATATCGAAACATTGCCACATAAATTCATCTATACGATTTCCAATACGCCGGACGAGTTGCTGGATACAATGTGCCGGTCATTGGAGAAACAATGGCTGTAATCCCTGCCCGTTCGGAACGTTTCTTCTTTACGGTGCAACTCATGGGCCTGATCCTGGCGACGACGATTGCGGCGGGTGGCGGACAGTTCCCCGGCAACAAGGCAGGTATGTTTCTCTACGCCAAATTATTATTATTCCTGGTACCCGCCGCTATTCTGTTTTGGAAAATCCTGACCGATAAATTATCCTTGCAGGCAATCAAGCAGTTCCTGTGTGATTATAAATTATTGCTGGTTTATCTTCTCTCCCTGGCGATCTCGATCCCTTTAAGCATTGCGCCGGGATTCAGCCTGCAACGTTATCTTTATATGTGTCTGGGTTTCAGCAGTTTATTCTGCCTGATGATCCAGTATAAAAATGAAGCTTTGCCATTTTATAAAACATCTATTTATCTGGTAAGCATTCTTGTCACGGCCATTCTTTGTATTGTTTATGTGACTTCTCCGTATGGCAACTTACGTGATGCCGTTCAGATTTTCGGGCTTGTTCATCCGAATATGCTGAGCAGTCTTCTGGCTCAAATAGCCTTAATCATTTTATGCTGCCCCGGCCAGGCCATGATCAAAACAGGCCTGTTAGCTGCCCTGTCCTTCTTTATCCTCTTCCTGCAAAGCCGCGGTGTCTGGGTCGCTTTATCCATTGCGCTCACCGGAGCCTTATTTGTAAAAGCTGTTTTCTATCAATCACGCCCGGCGTTGCTAGGCCTGATAGCCCTTTGCCTTACGGTTCTCTTTGCCGTGATGGGTTTTCTGTTCTTCCCGCATGCCCTGGAACATATGCTGATCCTGTTTGCCCGTGGCTCATCGCTTGATGAATTATTGTCTCTGACACACCGGACGGAACTCTGGCAGATGTTGTTCGATGATGTCGGCACCAAAGAAATACTGGTCGGACATGGTTTTGCGTTGATGTTATCCAATATCGGTGCCGATTTCGGCAGTGGCATTCTTTATGGCGCCCATAATGGTTACCTGACTATCTTCCTGGGGGCCGGCCTTTTGCCGCTTTTATTATGGCTGTTTTACTGGTCATGGCAAAAGATCAGCCTGTTGAAAGCCATACGACAGGTGCCGTCCTATCTGTTTATCCTGTGTCTGAGCAGCCTGGCCCTGCTTTTCGTGCATGCTTTTGTCGCTGAAGAATTCGGGATGCATCTGACACCAACCTTATTGCTGGTTATACTGAACTTCCATTTTGCAAAAAGACAGGCTGTGTCATGAAAATATGCCTGATCATTTACAAGATCGATCCTGTCCTGGGTTCGGAAGATGCGTCCGGCTATCATCTGGCAAAGGAGATCGTCAAAACCTATCGCGATGCTACACTGATCACCCGCAGCAATAATATCGCTGCCCTTCAGGCTGATCCTGCCTTTCACAATATCAATCTGGTGGGTGTCGATGTGCCCCGTGCCTTGTCATTCTATAAAAAACAGGGCCGTGGCATCATTCTTTATTATTATCTCTGGCAGATTTTTGCGGCAGCCAAAGTCAAAAAGCTGCAATTGCAAAAACCATTCGACTTGATCCACCAGATCAATTTCCATGCCGACTGGGCACCGCATTTCCTGCATAAATTCAGCGGCCGGATTATCTGGGGGCCTGTCCTGCATCATCCGATGGTACCGTTTTCCTGGTTCCCGTATGGTTTCAGAAAATTATACCTTAAAGAAATGATCGCCCAGACTGTTAAACTCTGTTTCTGGCGGTTAAACCCGGCTTTGCGCCGCGCCATTCGGGCGACGCGTTATATTATCTTTGGCAATGACCAGGTGCCAAAACCTTATCGCCGGCAAAAAGCGAAGCTGGTTTTCCAGGCCTATGCCGGCAGTCACTGGCCGATTGTCAAAGCGGAAAAACATATCAATCAATTTCACCTGCTCTATGTCGGCCGAATGATTACGCTGAAAGGCCCGCATCTGGCGCTTGATGCATATGAGCAATTCCTGAAACATATCCCACTCAAACATGTCGTCAAACCGCACTTCACCCTGATCGGCCGTGGCCATCTTGATGATATCATCACCCGCAAAGTCGAACGGCTCCGCCAGATTTATGGCGATGTCGTGACATTGCATGACTGGATGGACCGTGAGCATCTGCCGGAATTTTATCAAAAAGCCGACTTCATGCTTTATCCCAGCCTGGAATCACAAGGCCTGGTGGTCGGTGAAGCGATCAGCCAGAATTGCCCGGTTATCACATTAAGCGGCACAGGACCGGCTTTTGTTGCACAAAGCCCGCTTTTGACGGTCCATCCGCGCAGCCGGAACTACACGGTCCTTGTCATCGCTTTGGCCCAGAAAATCCGGGGTTTGTACGACATGAAAGAAAATGATCCGCTAAATTATCAGACGTATTTTGATAACGCCTTGAAAAGAGCGGAAGATTTACGTTGGTCTGCAATTGCAAAGAACATAATGAAAACATATACTGCCTGACATGTCCGATAAGAATGTTCCCTTTTGGCTTTATGATCTGCGCAGCCGCCCGCAATATATCGCGTACCAGAATTATACGAATTTGCTGAATGAGACGGTCTTTAAAAAAGGCTTTCGCGGGCCATTGGAAAAAGCCTGGCTGAAAGTCCAGAAACTTTATCCCAAACATGTCGTCAAAGAAACACAATTCATCAATTACTGGA